>DATJCF010000301.1:0-10243 GCA_035514935.1 Rhodanobacter sp.
GGTGCGCTCGCTCAACCAGGGCACGTCGGGCAGGCCGCCCTTGTCGAGCCAGGTTTCGCGCACGTAGGCGTAACTGGGCAGGTCGAGCGCCAGCAGGCTGACCTGCGGGCCGTCCTTGCCCATGCGTTGCTGGCCGACTTCCTGGAAGCCATAGGTGCCGTGGAAAAGCACCACCACATCGTCGCGTGGTTCCAGCAGCACTTCGCAGGTGAGCAACGGCACGCGCACTTCGGCGTAGCTGTGCACGTCGCAATACAGCACGCGGCCCAGGCCGTGGCGATGGTAGGCGTTGGCGATCACGATACGATCGATATACATGAACTGCGGGTAATGCTCGCCGAACCAGCGGTAGTTGGGGCTGTCGTACTCGCCGCCATCGCGAAGGGCGATCAGGAAGCCGGCCAGGTGACCCTCCACCTCGGCCACGCGGAAGTATTCCGCGTGTTCGTAGAAATAGCGCAATCGCGCGGAGTCGAGTGCCAGGATGGAGCGGCCGGCGGCGTTGTTGAGCGCCAGCACCGCATCCAGGTCGTGCTCGCGCACGTCGCGGATGGCAAGAACCATTCGTTGCTCCGCTTGATGGAATCGGGGAAAGGCCAACGCACGGCCTCGCAAAGTCGCCATTATGCCATGCGGCCATGCCCCGTACACCGGCGAAAGCCTATGTAAAACCTTTGTAAAGCCGGGGGCGGCGCGCTTCTGCTGACTATCGTGGATTGCGCTGGGCGCCCGCACGGCCAATGATGCGCGCCATGCGATGGCCATTCTTCAACCATATCCGCCTGCTGCTCCGTTATGCGGGGTTCTTTACCTATTTGTCAGCCGGCACGCCGCTGGTCACCACCTGGGCGGCCGAGCGCCTGAACCAGTTGCAGCGGCCGAGTTTCTCGCTGTTGCTGTGGACGCTGTGCTACCTGGTGTTCGGGCTGATGTACTGGCTGCTGACCAGCAACCTGGGCTCGCGTCGCTACCCCGCGCTGAAGTTGCTGGGGCTGGCGCTGATGACGGCGGCGGCGGTGGCGGTGGGCTGGTACAGCCACAGCGGCCTGTCGGCCATGTTGATGGTGGTGGCATCGGTGGTCCTGCCCTGGTTGCTGCCGTTCTGGATGGGCGGACTGTGGCTGGTATTGCAGCATTTGAGCCTGGTGGCGGTGTTCGCCACGTTCCCGGAGTACGACCACAGCATCACGATCGGTTTCGTGCAGGCCAGTGTCTATCTGGGCATTTCCGTGCTGGTGTTCACCACCTCGGCCATCGCCAGCCAGCAGGCGGAGGAACGCGAGGTGCAGCGTCGCCTCAATTCGGAATTGCGCGCCACGCGGGCCTTGCTGGCCGAGTCCAGCCGCATCGCCGAGCGCATGCGCATCGCGCGCGATCTGCACGACGTGATCGGCCACCATCTCACCGCACTGAGCCTCAACCTCGAAGTGGCCAGCCACCTTACGAACGAGGCGGCGGGCGCCCATGTGCGCAAGGCGCAGAGCACGGCGCGGCATCTCCTTTCCGACGTGCGTGAGGCGGTGAGTGAGCTGCGCCAGGATGATGCGATCGACCTCACCCGCGCGCTGCGCACGCTGACCGACGGCGTGCCGGGGCTGAAGATCCATGTGGAGATGCCGCCACGTTTCACGGTGGAAGATCCGCGGCGGGCACACGTCCTGCTGCGTTGCGCGCAGGAGATCATCACCAACACCGCCCGGCATGCCGGTGCGCGCAACCTGTGGCTGGATTTCGCCTACGCCGAAGCCAGCGAAGTCGGCCTGGAGGCACGCGACGACGGCCGTGGCGCGGCCCAGGTCAAGCCTGGCAACGGGCTGTCGGGCATGCGTGAGCGGCTGGCCGAATTTGGCGGTACCGTCACGCTGCATGCCGATGTCAGCCGAGGTTTTGCACTGTCGGTGCGATTGCCGCTGGGGGAGCACCCGGCGCTGGCGCACGCGCCCACGCGGTTCGACCCGCCGGCGCTGCGAATGCCCTGAGCGCCGATGCCGGCGATGGCGATTGCGGCCAGCGCCACGGGTTTTCCGTGGCCCGCGCAGACATGCAAGAATGCACTGCTGACGGGGGCGATGCGTCGTGCCGATACCGCCCCATGGGCCTTACTGCTTGAGGATGCGCGATGATTTCCGTTTGTCTCGTCGACGACCAGAATCTGGTGCGCCAGGGCGTACGTTCGCTGCTGGATCTCGCTGCTGACATCCGCGTCGTGGCCGAATGCGCCGACGGCGCCCAGGCGGTACGCGAGATTCCGCGGATCAAGCCCGACGTGGTGCTGCTGGATCTGCGCATGCCCAACATGAGCGGGCTGGAAGTGCTGCAGACGCTGGCGTCCCGCGATGAACTTCCGCCCACCATCATCCTCACCACCTTTGACGATGACCAACTGGTGCTGCAGGGGCTGAAGGCCGGTGCGCGCGGCTATCTGCTGAAGGATGTGTCGCTGGAGCAACTGGTCGAGGCGGTGCGGGTGGTGGCCGGCGGCGGCTCGCTGGTGGCGCCGATGGTCACCCAGCGCCTGATGGCCGGCGTGGCGCGCATGCAGAACCAGTTCACCAGCCTGGAGCAGCCCGACCCGCTCACCGAGCGCGAAACCGAGATCCTGCGGCTGCTTTCCGGCGGCTACAGCAACAAGGAAATCGCCAATTCGCTGAAAGTGGCCGAGGGCACGGTGAAGAACCACGTATCCAACATCCTCTCCAAGCTGGGCGTCCGCGACCGCACCCGTGCCGTATTGAAGGCGCTGGAGCTGGGCATCGTCTGAGCCGGAACGCGGCTCGCCATGACTGCCGGAATGGCGCCGCGGGGCCGTTTTACGTAGCCATCCATACGGATGTTCCCGGCAATAGCGTTCCAGCTCGCGAGCAAGTAACATCCGTAGCTTCGGCAATTGCCGACCCCCCTTTTGCATCCCTGTAGCAACCCATGGGAGGCACCGCGCCACGCGGTTGGGGAGACCATCCTGGTACTGCCATCCTGGTACTGCGTAGAGACGTTCGGAGACCCTTGGAATGATGCGTGTCCTTGAATTTTTTGTTGCCCTGATCATCGTCGCCCTGGTCGGCGTGGTGGCGGGTGTGGTCATGCCGGGCCACGGTCACGTGGAGCGGTCGCTGGTAATCGGCAAGGACATGCGGCAGGTCTACGACGTGCTCGACAATCTTCGCCGCGTGCCCGAATACTCGGTGCTGCGCTCGTACGATCGGAACACCAAGTTCAGCTTCTCGGGCAATGCCTACGGCCCCGGTGCCGAGTTGAGCTGGAGCAGCGACAACGAGAAGGTCGGCAACGGCAAGCTGACCATCGCCAACGCCACCCCGTCCTTCGACCAGATCACCAGCACCACCAAGACCGCCAGCATCGTCTGGAACCTGGACAACAACTGGCGCGGTCAGGACAAGCACTTCACGCTGGACATGGAACGCCAGGGCAGCCGCGGTCAGCTGACCGAAGTGACCTGGTCCTATGACGTCGCCTACGGTTGGAACCTGGTCAACCGCTTCGCCAACCTGTACATCCACGGCGATCCGGACTCCTTCGTGGACGTCACGCTGAACAACCTGCAGAACGTGATGGCGACGGTGCCGAACATCGACTACGCCGACCTGATCCCGTACATCGTGCAGACGCAGCAGACCCCGGTGCTGCTGGTGCCCACCTCGATCGCCCGCAAGGACGGCCTGGAAGGCTTCGATGCGGCGACCAGCAAGGCGGTTGCACAGATCCAGGCCACCGCCAAGAAGCTGGGTGTGAACGTCACCGGCCCGCGGGTCGTGTTCACCACCAACTACGGCGACCAGACCTACACCTTCGACGTGGCGATGCCGATCGACAACAGCAGCCTCACCGTCAACGGTCAGGCCGAGCAGCTGACACCGCCCACGCCGCCGGCACTGAACGCCCCTGGCGCACCCGCCGAGTCCAGCAGCAGCAGCGCCGATGCGGACAGCGTCCCGCTGGCCGTGGACAGCCGTGACCGCTTCGGTCGCCTGGTTGTCGACGGGAATGTGCGTGCCACGCTGGCCTTCGGTGGCCCGGCCCTGAAGGGCGTGTGGAACGGCACCTTCGCCGGCGTGCCGCAGACCCGCGACATGCTGAAGGCCTATGCACAGACGCATGGCTATGCGTTCGATGACGTGGTCAACCGCCCGTACAACATCCAGACCAAGATCGGCGACAACGTCGAGACGTACTCGCAGTTCGAGATCTACCTGCCGCTGAGCAATGCGCCGGACCAGACCCCGGAGCAGGCCGCCGGCATCAAGCCGCCGTCGCTTGAGGAAGAGGCTCCGGCCAGCACCGGCTCGGCGGCGGCCCCGGCCAGCGCAAGCAGCGTCGCGCCGGCCAGCAGCAGCGAAGCGCCCGCTGGCGAGTAAGCAGCAACCGCAACACGCAAAGAAGGGCTCTTCCCGACGGAGGAGCCCTTCTTTTTTGGCGGCTGGGCACGCCGTCGCCGGACGCTTCGCCGCTTGCGGTACATTGTTTCGATGTATGGCAGCGCTTCGTGCGCAGCCACTGTTCCCGATCGTCGACCGGACATGATAGAAACCGACCAGCTCACCCGTTGCTATGGCCACCTCACCGCAGTGGATGCGTTGAGCATCCGCGCCGAACCGGGCCAGGTGCTGGGGCTGCTGGGCCCGAACGGGGCGGGCAAATCCACGGCGATGCGGATGATCGCCGGCTTCCTGGCGCCGACCTCGGGCACGGCACGGGTGTGTGGCTACGATATCCGGCGCGAACCGCTGAAAGCGAAACGTGCGTTGGGCTACCTGCCCGAGGGCGCGCCGAGCTACGGCGAGCTGACGGTGCGCGAGTTTCTGCAGTTCATCGTGCGCATGCGCCAGTTGAAGCCGGAGCTTGGTTACCGGCGCATCGACGAGGTCGTGCACCTGTTGCAACTGGACGACGTGATGGAGCAATGCATCGACACGTTGTCCAAAGGATTGCGGCGGCGCGTCGGCCTGGCGCAGGCCATCCTGCACGATCCGCCGGTGCTGATGCTGGACGAACCCACCGATGGCCTGGACCCGAACCAGAAACACGCCGTGCGCCAGTTGATCGACACCATGGCGCGCGAACGTACCATCCTCATTTCCACGCACCTGCTGGAAGAGGTGCACGCGTTGTGCAACCGCGTGGTGATCATCGCCCAAGGCACCCTGCTGGCTGATGCCACGCCCGCGGAACTGGAGGCGCGGTCGCGCTACCACGGCGCGGTATCGTTCAGCGCGCCCGGCAGCGGCGTGTCGCAGGAGATGCTGGGGCGGTTGCCGCAGGTTGCCGCGATCGAGGTCGATCCGCTGGATGGCCGCATCACCGTCTTCCCCAAGCAGGGCATACGCATCCTGGAGCCGGTGCAGACGCTGTTGCGTGAGCAGGGGCTGGAAGTGTCGGAGATCCAGCTCGAACGTGGCCGGCTGGACGAGGTTTTCCGGCAGATCACCACCGGCACGGCGGACGTCGCATGAGCCCGATCAATGCGGTGATGCGACGCGAGCTGCGCAGCTATTTCGTGACGCCCGTGGCGTATGTGTTCCTGGTCATCTTCCTGGTGCTCGCCGGCATCCTCACTTTCTATGCCGGCGATTTCTATGCGCGCGGGCAGGCCGACCTGCAGCCGTTTTTCGTGATGCATCCGTGGCTGTACCTAATCCTGGTGCCCGCCATCACCATGCGCATGTGGGCCGAGGAGGCCAAGGGCGGCACGCTGGAACTGCTGCTGACGCTGCCGGTGACGTTGTGGCAGGCGCTGCTGGGCAAGTTCCTGGCGGCATGGCTGTTCATCGGGTTGGCGCTGGGGCTGACGTTTCCGATCTGGATCACGGTCAACTACCTCGGCTCCCCCGACAACGGTGTGATCCTGGCCGGCTATCTCGGCAGCTGGTTCATGGCCGGCACGTTCGTGGCGATCGGCGCCTGCCTGTCCGCGCTGACGCGCAGCCAGGTGATCGCGTTCATCCTCACGGCGCTGGTATGCGTGCTGTTGATTCTGGTCGGCCAGCCGCAGGTGCTGGAGTTTTTCCAGGGCACCTTGCCGCGCCGGCTGATCAACGCGGTGGCACACCTGAGCATGCTGCGCCACTTCGGCTCGATCGCCCGCGGCGTGCTCGACCTGCGCGACCTGCTGTATTTCCTGCTCAGCATCGTGGGCTGGCTCACCGCCGGCGTGTTGCTGCTCGACCTGAAAAGGACGCGCTGACCGATGCGGCGCCTGCACCTTCCCGCCTTCCTGACCCGGCCGCTCCAGTTGACGCGCGGCTCGTTGCTGTACGCCGCGCTGGTTTTGCTGGTGCTGGTATTCGTGCCGTTGATCGTCACCAGCAGCCGCTGGATGCATGCGGTGCGTATCGATCTCACCACGGACCACCTCTACACGCTTTCGCCCGGCACGCTGCACATCGTCGATGGCCTGCGGCAGCCGTTGAAACTCACCCTGTATTTTTCCGAGCACGCCACGCGCGACCTGCCGCAACTGCGCAGTTACGAGCAGCGCGTGCGCGAGATGCTGCAGGAAATGGTGGCGCGTGCGCATGGCCGCATCCGGTTGCAGATCATCGACCCCGTGCCGTATTCCGATGACGAGGCCAATGCCGAAGGCAGCGGGTTGACGGCGGCCAGCGGTGGCAGCAACGGCGAGCGGGTGTTCTTCGGGCTGGCCGGCAACCGGCTGGCCGGCGACGGCGACAACGAGGTGGTCAGCCAGGTGCCGGAGAAGGCGCTGAGCATCCCGTTCTTCGACCCGGCGCGCGAGGCGTTCCTGGAGTACGACATCGCCAAGTTGCTGTACGAGCTGGATCAGACGCGCAAGCCACCGATCGGCGTGATCAGCTCGTTGCCGGTGGAGGGCAAACCGGTCCTGGGCCAGCAACCCTGGGCGGCGGTGCAGCAGCTGAGCCAGTTGTTCGACCTGCGCATGCTGGACCCTGCGCAATTGAAGCGGGTGGACCCGAACCTGAAGATGCTTTGGTTGATCCAGCCGACGCATTTGTCGAGCGATGCCTTGTACGCCATCGACCAGTACCTGCTCCACGGCGGCCACTTGGCGGTGTTTGTCGACCCCGATGCCGAGCAACTGCAGAGCTCGCCATACGACGTCGGCGCGGCGTTGCCGGAACACAGTTCCGACCTGCCGCGGATGTTCGCGGCGTGGGGAGTGGTGTATGACCCGCGCCAGGTCGTGCTCGACCGTTCGCGCGCGCTGCAGATCGAGCTGGCCGGAAGCAGCCTCAACCATCCGGCGATGCTGGGCTTGGGCGCGCAGGAGCTCAATCGCAACGACGTGATCACCGCCAGCCTGCAGCGCGTGAACCTGTCCACCGCCGGTTACTTCGACCTTGCGCCCGATGCGAGCACGCGGCTGATTCCGTTGTTGCAGAGCACCGGCGACGCCGAGGCGGTTTCCACCCAGCGCACCATGCAGGCCACCGCCGATCCGGCCGCGCTGCTGCAGGATTACCGACCCGACAATATCCACTACGTGCTGGCGGCGCGGCTGCAGGGGCCGTTCCAGAGTGCCTTTCCCGAGCGGGCCGGCGAGCCCGGTCATCTGGCCAGTTCACGCAGCAACGCCGAGGTGGTGCTGGTGGCCGATACGGACCTGCTCAGCGACCGGTTGTGGGTGGAGACACAGACCATCCTTGGCCAGCCGATGCTGAGCGCGTTCGCCAACAACGGCGATTTCATCGCCAACATGGTGGACAACCTCAGCGGTTCGTCGGCGCTGCTTTCGATCCGCGGCCGCGCCACGTCGCAG
Organism: Rhodanobacter sp.; assembly: GCA_035514935.1. Taxonomy (GTDB): domain Bacteria; phylum Pseudomonadota; class Gammaproteobacteria; order Xanthomonadales; family Rhodanobacteraceae; genus Rhodanobacter. Next base: position 7,754 of record DATJCF010000301.1, read on the forward strand.
CGTCCCTTCACCCGCGTCGAGGCATTGCGCAACGCGGCCAACCAGAAATTCCTGCAGAAGAAGCAGGAGCTGGAGCGCGAGCTGGCCGATACCCGCCGCCGGCTGGAGGAGCTGCAGCCGGCCAAGGGCGGCGGCAGCGATACGGTGACGGTCGAGCAGCGGCGCGAGATCGAACAATTCCGTCAGCGCCAGATGGCGATCCACACCGAATTGCGCAATGTCCAGCATCAGCTCAATGCCGAGATCGATGCCTTGGGCCTGCGCCTGAAGTTCATCAACATCGTGCTGGTGCCGGCGCTGGTGATCCTGATCGGCCTGCTCTATGGCTGGCGGCGCGCACGGCACAGTCGGCGCCGGCGTTCGTGAGGGCGGCAATCTGCCGCAACGTGGCGAGCACCGCGGGGAGGATTCCGGCGCCGGGCCCGACTATGCTGGCGGGATCGCGCTCGCCGGTGCGCGGATTCGTCGTGGTGGCCTGAGTTGATTGCAACGCTGTTGAAATGGATCGTGCCGTGGGAGTTCTCCTGGATCTTCCTGGCAACTTTCGTGCTGGCCTGCGTGCTGTACTGGCGCGGAAGCCGCCGGATGTCGGTGAGTTTCAGCCGCAAGCTGGCGTTCTGGACCGGCATGGCGATCATCTACCTGTCGCTGCACACCTATCTTGATTACTTCGCCGAGCACGAGTTTTTCGTGCATCGCATCCAGCAATTGCTGCTGCACCACCTGGCGCCGCTGCTGATCGTCACCGCGTTTCCGGGCACGGTGCTGCGCGCGGGCATGCCGTTTTCGTGGCGCATGCGCCTGTGGGTGCCGTTGCGTCGCTCATGGCCCTGGCGCGTGGTGACCGGCGTGCTGCTGAACCCCACCGTGGCGACGGTGCTGTTCATCGGCTTCATCCTGGTGTGGCTGATTCCCTCGATGCAGACGCTGGCGATGCTGGACTGGCGCATCTACCGCTTCATGAACTGGAGCATGTTGATCAGCGGTTTCGCCTACTGGTCGCTGGTGCTCGATCACCGGCCGCACCCGCCGGGGCGGATGACCGCAGGGCTGCGGGTGCTGTCGCCGGGAATCACCATGACGCCGCAGATCATCGCCGGCGCCATCATCACGTTCTCGCACACCGACCTGTACCCGATCTTCGAGATTTGCGGCCGCGCCTTCACCTTCAACGTGCTCACCGGCCAGCTGATCGGTGGCGTCATCATCTGGGTGCCGTCGGCCTTGCTGGAATCGACCGGCGCGATGATGGCGATGCGCCAATGGTTGCGGCTGTCACGCAATGGCCGGCTGCCGCGAAGGCCGCAACCGCGCCGGGCCGAGGTGAGCCGTTCGACGTAACGGCCGTGCCGTTCAGTGCCCCGCGTGCGGCTCGCCTGCATCGATGGCATTGGCCGGACGTGCCGCGAAATCGGTGGCCAGGGTGCTGCCGTCGCTGAACTTCAGTGTGAGCTGGACGGTGTCGCCGGGTTTCACCGGTGTTTTCGCCTTCATCAGCATCAGGTGATAGCCGGCTGGGGCCAGCACCGCTTCGCCATGTGCCGGCACGGTCAGCGTGTCGACCATACTCATGCGGCTCATCCCGCCCGCGGTCGAGCTGTGATGCAGCATCACCTCGGCGTATGCCGTGCTGGTGGCGCCGGTGAGCGCCACGGGTTGTGCACTGTCATTGTGCAGGGTCACGTAGGCGCCGGCGGGGAGCGCGCCGGGCAGCACGCGGATCCACGCATCGCTGGCGTGGACGTGGTCGGCTGCCGTGGCCTGCACGCCGCCGGCCAGCAACAGGCCGGCCAGCAACAAGCCAGCATTGAGGAAAGGCAGTCGAATCGGCTTCATGGGGTGGCTCCGGTGTCGAGCAGCAGATGCAGGTCGTGGACGAGGTCGTCCTGCGAGGCGGATGGCGTGGCCAGCAGGCGCGCCTTGCCCTCGCGATCGAAGATATAGATGGCTGAGCTGTGGCTCACCTCGTAATTGCCGTCGGCGTCACCCGGTTCGCGGGTGAAAGCGGAGCGATAGCGCTTGCTCAGCACCTCGACGGCGCGCGGGCTTCCCACCAGGCCCACCGCGCGCTTGTCGAATGCGTTGACGTAGGCGTGCATCACGGCGGGCGTGTCCCGTGCCGGGTCCACGCTGACGAACAGGATGCGCGCACCGTCGGCCAGTGGTCCCAGCCGCTGCATCACCACGTGGAGCTGGGCCAGGGTCAACGGACAGACGTCCGGGCAGTGGGTGTAACCGAAGTACAGCAACACCACCTTGCCGCGATAATCCGCGCCCGTCACCGCCTTGCCGTTGTCGTCGGTGAGCTTGAAGTCCAGGTCCGGCATGTGCCCGCTGATATTGGTCAGGCGCAGGGGCAGCGGTTCGCTGCGGCAACCGCCGAGCAAGGCGCCCATGGCAAGCAGCAACAGCAGGGGAAGGCACAGCAGGTAGCGGGGCTTCATGCGAAAATCCGGTGTTCTGATCCCTTCCAGCATACGACACCGGCCC
>DATJCF010000302.1:0-4565 GCA_035514935.1 Rhodanobacter sp.
AGCATCATGAGCGCCACTGTCGAAAACCGAGACGGTGCCTCTCGGCGCGTCTGCGGGCCCTTCCATGGACATCATGCCGGCACACTCGCGTGCGCCGGCTCAATAATCATTGTTGAATCATTGTTGCCGATAGGGTCCCCAAGCCGGGTCGCTCACATCGCCATCGGCCAATGCCAGGCGCTGGCGAACCATGCCATCGGCCGAAACGGCGTACAACACACTGCGCGGCCCCTCAGTGGCGCCGTACAGCAACATGCTTGCGTTTGGTGCCCAACTCGGTTTGAAATCCAGCGAGCCGGGAGAAAGGAAGCGCACTTGACCACCCAGGCTGCGATCCATGACAGCAATACGATACACGTTCCCGTTGCCTTGCACCATGGCGATCTGCTTGCCGTCATAGCTCACCGCGGGGTCGGCGTTGTTCTGCCCCTGGAAGGTCACGCGCTCGGCGCTGCCGCCGCCCGCGGATACCTGGTAAATCTGCGGTCGGCCGGAGCGGTCCGAGGTGAAATAGATGCTCTGGCCATCCGGTGCCCAGACCGGCTCGGTGTCGATCGCCAGGTTGTTGGTCAGGCGGGTTTCATGCCGGCTGGCCACATCCAGCGAGAACAATTCCAGGTTGCCCACGTAGGACAGGGCCACCGCCAGCTTGCTGCCGTCGAGCGACCACGCCGGTGCGCTGTTGATTCCCCGTGGGTGCGCAGCTACTAATTGGCGCGAACCCGTGGTGATGTCCTGCACGTAGATCGAGGAATTGCCGCTTTCGAACGAAACGTAGGCGATCTTCTTGCCGTCCGGCGACCACGACGGCGACAGCAGTGATTCCTTGGAACGCGCTACCACCTGCGGGTTGTAGCCATCCGAATCGGCCACGATCAGCGAATAGGTGGTGTTGTTTCCCAGGCCCACGGCGGTGATGTAGGCAATGCGGGTCCAGAACGCGCCACGCACGCCGGTGATCTTCTGGTAGATCTGGTCGGCGATCTGGTGGGCCACACCGCGCAGGTCACCGGTGGGTGCCGTGAACGCCTGTGCCAGCAGGCTCTGCTGCTTGTTGACGTCCCACAGTTCGTATTCGATGCGCACCGTACCGTTGCCCGCGTCGCTGATGCGGCCGACGGTGATGTAGTCCTGCTTCATCAACCGCCAGGTCGGGAACTTGATGTCCGCCCCGCGCGAGGGGAATTCCACGATGTCGCTCTTGGCCAGCGAGCGGAATTTGCCCGAGCGATTGAAGTCGTTGCGGATCACGTCGGCCACGTCGGTGGGCAGCGGCGCGCCGCCGGCCTGGGCAAACGGCACCACCACGATCGGTGTGGCCGTCTTGACGCCACCGACGATATCGACGTTGAGCGACTGCGCCGCCGCCGGGCCGGCCAGCAATGCCGCGATAGCCAGCAGGACGAGGGCGAGAGCTGAGTTCAATTTGCGCATGGGCTTGATCATTGCGGCCTGAAGGTGAAAGTTAGGTTGCGACGGAACACGCTCTCAAAACCCGTGTACGGCAGAGTCTTGGTTCGCAGCACCGCATTTTCGACCGAACGACGGCCAGCCTCGTCATACGGGCAGCTCGGATCGACCGTGGCGCTCATCACGTCTCCCCCTGGCAGCTGCACGATATGAACCGTGCATGGAACAGCGGGCATGTTATCCGGACGCAGCCAGTTGGGTGTGACCGCATTCTGAATGGCCGCTGCGTACGCATCGCTCAGATCGCTGTGGTCGGCGTTGTTGCCTGTCTGTCGCTGGGCCGCCGCCGGCAGATCGGATTGGCCATCGTCCCTGGCGTTCTTCAGGTCCTCCAATTGCTGGCGCGCCTGCTTCGCCTTGTTGTCCAGCTGTTTGGTGCGATTGGCGGCGGCGTCCATCTTGGCGAACATCTCGTCGATCTGTTTCTGCTTCTCTTCCTTCTGCTTGGCCATCTTGGCGTCCAGCTCGGCCTGACGCTGGCGCTGCTTTTCTTCCTGCAGCTTCTTGGCGTCCTCCGCCTTCAGCAGCGCATCGGCGACGATCCGCTCCTGATCCTTCACGTCCGGATGCTCGGGCGGCGGCGGCAGGGTTTTCACCTGCGGCGCTTCCACCTGCGGTTTCGGCGGCGGCGTGGCGGGCGGTGGCGGCACGGTATTGGGGACCGGCCTGGTCTTGACCGACTTGGGTGGCGGGCTGCCGGTGGGGCCGATCAAGGTGGCTTCGATGACCGGGCCCTGCAGCTGCAGCGGCTTGGAGCAGGTGATCGGGTTCATCCACGCCGGCAGGCCCAGGGCGTTGAAGAAACTCTCGTAACTCGCGCACGGCAACACCGCGAGGAACAGAAACCCCACGATGCCGATGTGCAGGATGGCGGAAAGTACGACCGCCTTCGGCGTCGCCTTACTTTCGTCCATCGGAGCTGCTCTTGCCCTGGCCTTCCGTACCGGCGGGCTGCCCCATCAGGCCCACTTTGGCCACGCCGGCCTGCTGCAGGTCGGTAAGCACCTTGAACACGCCGCCATAGTTGCCGCGCGTGTCGCCGGCCACCAGCACGCTGACTTCAGGGTTTTCGCGCACGAACGCGCCTACCTTCAACTTGAGGCCGTCCTCGTCGATCGGCTCCTGCTTGGCGCCGCTCATGGTGAGAAACAACGAGCCATCCTGGCCGACCGACACCACGATCGGGTTTTTCTTGTCCTGCATCGACTTGGCGTCGGACTGCGGCAGTTGCACGTCGACGTTGGAATTGAGCATTGGCGTGGTGACCATGAAGATGATCAGCAGCACCAGCATCACGTCGATGTAGGGCACCACGTTGATTTCGGACTTGAGCTTGAAGCGCTTCTGGCGCCGCGGATTTCGCATGACTGCTGCTCCGCTCAGGCCGCGTCGTCGGTCTGGATCTGCCGCTGCAGCACGGAGGAGAACTCCTCCTGGAACACGTCATAGCGCGAGGCGATGCGCTCGACCTTGTTGGCGTAGCGGTTGTACGCCCACTGCGCCGGGATCGCCGCGAACAGGCCCATGGCGGTGGCGATCAGCGCCTCGGAAATGTGCGGCGCGACCACCGCAATGGTCACGTCCTTCATTTCGCCCAGGCCCTGGAATGCGCCCATGATGCCCCACACCGTGCCGAACAGGCCCACGTACGGGCTGATCGAACCGACGTTGGCCAGGAACTCCAGGTTGCGCTCCAGCAGGCCGATTTCGCGGGTGCCGGTGACCTGCATCGCGCGCTCGGCGCCTTCGACCACGCTACGCGTGTCGTGCGTCTTGCGCTGGCGCTGGCGGGCGAACTCGCGGAAGCCGGATTCGAAGATGTTCTCGATACCGCCTTCACCACCGCGATTGCTCACCTCGCGAAACAGCTGCGCCAGATCGCCGCCGGACCAGAAACGCTCCTCGAAGCGCTCGGCGTTCTCCATGGCCGTCTTGGTCTGCGAATACTTGCGGATGATGATCACCCACGACAGGAAGGAGAACACCAGCAAGACCAGCAGCACCAGTTGCACCGGCAGGCTCGATTGCGAGACCAGCGTGAAAATATTCAGTCCACCGTTCATTGCTTGAAGGTTCTCCGCCAGTCGGCTGGGTTGTGGAAGCCAAAGTTGTCGTCGTCAGATGCCGGCGATCGCCATCAGAACAACCGCGCCACGTCCACGGGAATCGGCGCCGGTCGCATCTGATGAATGTCCACGCAGGCCACGCGCACGCTCGCGCGAATCAGGCAGGTGCCATCCGCGCGCGTGATCGTCTGGTCGAACAGGATACTGGCTGCGCGCCGCTCCATGACGGCGACCGTTGCCTGCAGTTCATCATCCAGCAGGGCCGGCTTGAGGAAATCGATCTGCATGCCGCGCACCATGAAGGCCAGCCCGGTGGCCTGTTTCAGCGCGAACTGGTCGATCCCAAGCGCGCGCAGCCATTCGCTGCGGGCCCGTTCCATGAAGCGCAAATAGCTGGCGTGATAGACCACGCCACCCGCGTCGGTGTCTTCCCAGTAGACGCGGATGGGCCAGTGAAACAAGGGGTGCGAAGTGGTGGAAGCAGGGGACATGGGTTGTCTTTCAGCTACGGGGAGGGAAACGGGGGCCGGCCCTGCCGTCGTCTACTCGACCGTACCGATGCCACGGTCGTCGGCGAACAGGTCCGCCGCCTGCGCCTGGCGCGGCGGCGGCACCAGGCCCAGGTGCCGCCAGCCCTTGGCGCTGGCCATGCGGCCGCGGGCGGTGCGGATCAGGTAGCCCTGCTGGATCAGGTACGGCTCGACCACGTCTTCCAGCGTGCCACGGTCCTCGCTCAGCGCGGCTGCCAGCGACTCCACGCCCACCGGGCCACCGTCGAAATTCTCGATGATCACGCCCAGCAGGCGGCGGTCCAGTTCGTCGAAGCCTTCCGGGTCGATCTTCAGCATGTCCAGCGCGGCCTGCGCCGCCGCCAGGGTGATCTCGCCGTCGGCGCGCACTTCGGCGTAATCGCGCACGCGGCGCAGCAGGCGGTTGGCGATGCGCGGCGTGCCGCGCGAGCGACGGGCGATTTCCTGCGCCCCTTCCGGTGCGCAGGCGATGCCCAGGATTTTCGCGGCGCGGCGCACG
>DATJCF010000303.1:0-1787 GCA_035514935.1 Rhodanobacter sp.
AATCCGAAAATCTCGACCAGGTCACATTGTTTGCCCGGCTGGGCGTCAAAAAACCGGCGGGTTGAATGATTCAGCCATAAATAACGCCAATGACCTGAACCGGTCAATTGAATCGTTATCGATTGCATTTACTAACGCCGATAGCGGGATTACCATTGCGCCGCAGGCAACCGCCTGGAACAAGCAACCCCACTGCTGGAGGCCCCATGTCGATCAATATCGATTCACTGTCCGCGAAAGAACTCGCCACGCTGATCAGCAAGGCGAAGAAGCGCAAGACCACCCTCGCCAAGCGCAAGCCGATAACCCAGGTCCGCAAGAGGCTGAACCAGCTGGCCAAAACCGAGGGTTACACCATTGCCGAGCTGTTTGGCGCCGGCGCAGGCACCGGGGCGGAGACGGCGGTTCGCGCGCCGCGCGCTGCGGCCAAGAAGGCGCGCAAGTCGCTGGGCAAGGTGGCGCCGAAGTATCGCAACCCCAACAACCCGGGTGAGACGTGGACCGGCCGTGGCCGCCAGCCGCTGTGGCTGACCGCATTCACCGAGAGCGGACGCAACCGGGACGAGTTCCTGATCAACCCGGAACCTGCTTCGGCCGGGTAATGCGCCAGTAATCGGGCAGGCCGATCAATACCGGCCGCATGAAAACGCCGGCTTCGTGCCGGCGTTTTCGTTTGTGGCATTGCGCCCTGGGATTTCTGGTGGTCGTTCGACGTCCCCCCGGTTTTGAGTAGCACGGCGATCTGGAGTCCAATTCCCCAAAGCGAGGAGATTGGACGTGAAGAAGCGCTTTTCCGAAGAGCAGATCATCGGCTTCCTGCGTGAGGCCGAGGCCGGGTTGCCGGTCAAGGAGCTGTGCCGCAGGCACGGCTTCAGCGAGGCGTCGTACTACCTGTGGCGGAGCAAGTTCGGTGGCATGAGCGTGCCCGATGCCAAGCGCCTGAAGGAGCTGGAGACCGAGAACGGCCGGCTGAAGAAGCTGCTGGCCGAGCAGGTGCTGGAGAATGAGGTCATCAAGGACGTCCTGCGAAAAAAGTGGTGAGCGCACCGGCTCGTCGTCAGCAGGTGCGCTACATGATCGGCAAAGGATTGAGCGAACGGCGGGCATTGGCGGTAGTGCGCATGAGCGCCAGCGCATACCGCTACCAGCCCGCGCCCGACCGGAACGTCGAGCTGCGCGAGCGCATCCTGGCGTTGGCGCAGCGGTACAAGCGCTACGGCGTCGGGATGATCTACCTCAAGCTCAGGCAGGCGGGAATGCTCGTGAACTACAAGCGCGTGGAGCGGCTGTACCAGGAAGCGAAGCTGCAGGTGCGGCGCCGGAAGCGGAAGAAGGTGCCAGTGGGCGAACGGCAGCCACTGCTGCGGCCGGACCGGGCCAACCAGGTCTGGTCTATGGACTTCATGTTCGATCGGACGGCGGATGGTCGGGTGCTCAAGGCCCTAACCATCGTCGACGATGCCACGCACGAGTCGGTGGCCATCGAGGTGGAGCGGGCGATCTCCGGGCACGGCGTGGTGCGCATCCTGGAGCGCCTCGCGATCCAGCGCGGCCTGCCGGAGGTGATCCGCACCGACAACGGCAAGGAGTTCTGCGGCAAGGCGATGCTCGAGTGGGCCCACAACCGTGGCGTAGCCCTGCGCCTGATCGAACCGGGGAAACCTAACCAGAACGCTTACGTCGAAAGCTTCAACGGGCGCCTGCGCGACGAATGCCTCAACGAGCACTGGTTCACCAGCCTGCTGCATGCCCGTGCCGTCATCGAAACCTGGCGTCGCGAATACAAC
>DATJCF010000304.1:0-4770 GCA_035514935.1 Rhodanobacter sp.
TACGGCGCGCTCAACGTAGTGTTCATCCTGATCACGTTCTTCCTGATCCCGGAAACCAAGAACGTCACGCTGGAGCAGATCGAGCGCAACCTGATGGCTGGCAAGCCGCTGCGTGACATCGGCCAGTAAGTACACGATGCATCACCGTTGAAACGGCAGAGGCCCCGCATGCGGGGGCCTCTTGCTGTCGGTTGTTCGGCCGCGTCCGCGCCGGATCGTATCTGCTATTCGTCATCAAACCCCGTGTAATCCTCGGGGAAGACCGGCGTACCGTCGTCCTCCAGACCCAGCATGTCGGCGAGCGCCTTGCCGGCGGCGGCTTCCGCCACATCACGTGCCCGGAAACTGCGGTTTTCGCAGATCGCGTAATAGACAGGGAAGCCGTTCTTGCGCGGCGTCACCGCGAGGTAGGCGGTATAGCGCGAGCCTTCCAGCGTGGCGCCCGAGCGTACCGTGAAGTTGGGGAACTCGCGTTCGGCCATGGTTCCTGTCCCGATGAAAACCCGCAGTGTATAGCGCGCCGCCAGTGCGTCATCATGGCGGGATGATTGGTGATGACTGCTATGTGCCGCGCATCGTGCTGGATACCAATGTGTGTCTGGACCTGCTGGTGTTCCGCGATCCCGCCTGCATGCCGTTGCACGACGCCTTGCAGCGCGGCGCGGTACACGCCATGACCCGGCCGGATTGCCGCGACGAATGGCTGCGCGTGCTGCACTATCCCGGCTTGCCGGTGGATGACGCTTCCCGGCCGGCGCTGGTAGCCGCCTTCGATGCCTTGAACCACCTTGTGCCTGTACCGCTGACTGATGCGGTGGCGCCGCCCTTGCCGCGCTGTGCCGATCCCGACGACCAGAAGTTTCTGGAACTGGCACTGGAGACGGGGGCAAGGTGGTTGCTCAGCAAGGACAAGGAGTTGCTGAAGCTGGCCAGCCGCGCTCAGCGCGACTGCCGGTTTGCGATCCTGCAGCCCCAGGCGTGGTCGCTGCTTGAACCGTCGCCCCATGCGCCCGATCACGTGTCGTAACTGCACCCAAGCCGGAGAGATGTGCCGATGCTCGTTCCCCACGCCATCGACTGCCCGTATTGCGGCGAGTCGATCGATATTTTTCTCGATGCCTCGGTTCCCCATCAGCGCTATATCGAGGATTGCCAGGTCTGTTGCCGGCCGATCACGCTGGATGTGAGCTTGGATGAGGAGGGCATGCCGAGCGTCCACGCCAGCGGCGAAAACGACGCCTGAGCGAACGGCAGCGCGCCGTTCAATACGTCGTGTCGATAACGGCGATGCCGCCGGCATGCAACGCGGCGCGCGTGGCGTCATCGCTCTGCGGGGTGACCGGGCGGCTCAGCTCCCACAGCAGGCTGGCACGGAATCCCAGCGCGACGGCGTCCTGCGCGGTCCACAACACGCACACGTCGCGCGCCAGTCCGCAGACGTGCACTTCGGTGACACCACGGTCGCGCAGCCAGCCGGCCAGCCCCGTGCTGGGGCGTTCGCCCTGCGGACCGTGGTTTTCGCGAAACCCGCTGTAGGAGTCGACCTCGCGATGACTGCCCTTGCGGATCACGACATCGACGGCCGACCAGTCGATGGCCGGATGCAGCGCGGCGCCCGGCGTGCCCTGCACGCAATGATCCGGCCACAGTGTCTGCGGCTGGCCATGCAGCAGGATCTGGCCGAACGCCTCGGTGCCCGGATGCGAACTGGCGAAGGAGGCGTGTCCCGAAGGGTGCCAATCCTGGGTGGCCGCCACGTGGCGATAGATGCCGCGACGCAGCAGTCGATCGATGCCCGGCACGATGGCATCGCCCTGATGGCACGCCAGCGCGCCGCCGGGCATGAAGTCCGGCTGCACATCCACGACGATCAGCGCGGTATCGGCAGGCATGAAGGGTTTCGTCGCATGGTTGGGCACAATCGCGGATTCTAGCTTGAGCCCCGGTTTAGCCGATGGGTGCGTGAACCGGCAGGCATAATGTGACAGCCGATCACTCAAACGGAGCCGAAATGCAGTATGACCAAACGTGGATGGGCTATGGCATCGTCGGAGGTTTGCAGGCTGGCGCGATTGCCGCCCTGGCCGCCATGCTCCTGTTTGGGTTTTTCCACTGGTTGGGTCGCCGCAACGGATGGAGCTACGGCCCGCAGATCGGCTGGACCTTTCTGTCGGCGGCGGTGCTGACGGTCAGTGGCGATCTGTGGAATCTGTTCTATTTCAATTACGCCCAGCTGCAATCGTTGCAGTTGCTCAAGGCCAAGTTGGCGATGGTGCATGACCCCGACGGCATCGGCCTTCGGGTGCTGTGCGAATTCCTTGGCGTGGGGGTCGGCATAGCCGTGGGGTGGCTGTTGTCGCCGCGCGGTGGCCTCGGTCATTTTCGCGGCAATAAATGATGGTACCCGGTGGCTTGGTCGCAATGGCGAGCCGGGCCTTCGGCGCACAAAAAAATCCCCGCATGGGGCGGGGAAAGCGGATGCGGGGAGGTTGAAGCATCCACGACAGTTAGTGTCGCCTATGGAATATCGAACGAGCGTTCAAATACTGTAAAAACGGTGTTTATCCACGAAGATCCTGAGACTTTGCGCACACTCCGGCCCCCTATGGGCTGTCTGGCGGCGATGGAAGCTGACGGACTTGCCCAAGGTTGCAGCGGACCTTCGGCCGCAAATGCCGATTCCGGGACGTCACGCATGAAAGCCCGATGGGGCGGACCGCCGCTTCGCATCCGGGTCCAGTATTCTTGCCGCCATGCCCACCTTGCCCCGCATCGCTACCGACACCGGCTACAGCTTCGGTGATGAATTGGCCGCCAGCATCATCCACGGCGTGGGCATCGTGCTCAGTATCGCGGGGCTGGCCATCCTGGTGGCCTTTGCCGCCCTGCACGGTGATATCCGCGTGGTCGTGGCCAGTGCGGTCTATGGCGCGACGCTGGTGTTGCTGTACACCGCGTCCACGCTTTATCACTCGATCCCGCTCGCATCCGCCAAGCCCACGCTGCGGGCGCTCGACCATATGGCGATCTATCTGCTGATTGCCGGCACGTACACGCCGTTCACCCTGATCGCCATGCCCGATCCCTGGGGCTGGCGGCTGTTTGCCGCGGTGTGGGCGCTGGCGTTGCTGGGCAGCGTGCTGGAACTGGGCCTGCTCAAGCGGTACCACCGGTGGGCGGTGGTGCTGTATGTGGGCATGGGCTGGATCGGCGTGGTGGCCTTCAGGCCGTTGAGCGAGCACCTGCAACTGGGCGGCACGCTGCTGCTGCTCGGCGGTGGCCTGGCCTACACCTTGGGCGTGCCGTTCTACCTGTGGCGGCGGTTGCCGTATCACCACGCCTTGTGGCACGTCTTCGTGCTGGCCGGCAGCGTGCTGCATTTTCTGGCGGTGGTGCTGTACGTGATTCCGGATGCGGTGGCCTGACCGGTTCAACCGAACAGCAGGGCCAGTCCGAACAGTCCCACCATCACGAACGAAATCACCAGCTTGACGAGCGTGCCGAACAGCAGGCCAAGCCAGGTGCCGACACCCACGTGTGTGGCCCGCAGCACGCTGTTGCCCGAGGCAAGTTCGCCGATCAGCGCGCCGGCGAAGGGGCCGACCAGCAATCCAGGGATACCGAAAAACATGCCGACGACCGTACCCAGCGCCGCGCCCCACAACGCCCGCCGGCTGGCGCCGACGCGTTTGGCACCCAGCGTGCTGGCGACGAAGTCGACCGCGATGCCGGCAACGCCGAGCACGCCGATGACCACCAGCCACCAGACGCCAAGATGCCGGTAACCGTCGACCGCCGCGGCCAGCCAGATGCCGCCGAACACCATCGGAATACCCGGCAGCACGGGCAGGATCGAGCCGAGCAGTCCGCCGACGATCAGTGCGGCGGCCAGAACGTACAACGCCAGTTCCATCAAAGCCCCCTTGTGTGGTCATCCTGTCTGGTCATGCGGCGCGATGGTCCGCAACCTTCATCATCAACGATGCGCCATCATGGGCTGATGCGCGTGTCGACGAGGTCAGCTTGAACATTCCCGAGGCCACTGTACTCAAGGCCGATGAACTGGGTCGTATCGAGATGGCGGTGCACGAAGGTGTGCCGGTGATCCGGCGCGACATTCGGGCCGCCCGCTGGTGGGCACGCCCGCTGGCGCGCCGCGCGGCGGCGCGGGAGGCGCGGGCGCTGATGCGGCTTGCCGATGTGGCCGGTGTGCCGCGATTGCTCGGCTGGGACGGCGCGGTGTTGTTGCGCAGCTACATTCCCGGCGCGCCGATGCAGCAGGCACGGCCGACCGATCGCGACTATTACCGCCAGGCGCTGTTGTTGCTGTCGCAATTGCACCGTCGTGGCGTGGTGCACAACGATCTGGCGAAGGAGCCCAACTGGCTGGTGGGCGAAGACGGCAGCCCCGCGCTGGTGGATTTCCAGATTGCCTGGACGCGCGGTCGCCGCGGCGCGCTTTATCGTGTGCTGGCGCGGGAAGACCTGCGCCACCTGCTCAAGCACAAGCGCATGTACTGCCCGCAGGCGTTGAGTGCTCGCCAGCGCACGATCCTGAATACCCCCGCGCCGCATTCGCGGTTATGGCGCGCCACGGGAAAGCGCCTGTACAAGCTGATTGCGCGGCGCCTTTTCGGCTACTGGGACAACGAAGGGAAAGGTCGCGTGCGCGACTGACCCGTTCGCATGCGTCGCTTATTTCTCCACGAACGCGCGCTCGATCACGTAATCACCCGGCTCGCGCGTGCGTGGTGAGGCCTGGAAGCCGCG
>DATJCF010000305.1:0-13626 GCA_035514935.1 Rhodanobacter sp.
TCGCTGGCCAGGGCCACGTCGACGCAGCGCTGGCGGTCGGCCTCGGAAGCGAGCTGGCCATCCTGCGGCGCGCCGTCGATGCTGAGCTGGAACGGTTGCGCCAGCGTGGGCGCCACGATGCTGTCGCCCGCGGGTCCACAAGCCAGATCCGCCGCCGGCGCAGCCGGCGCGGCCACCGCAGCGGCCGCGCGGGTGCCCCAGATCTCGATGCTGACGCGGCGGTTTTTCGCCATGCCGGCCGGATTGTCGTTGCTGTCCACCGGCTCGGTCGGGCCCTTGCCGGCGATCGAGAACAGCCCGGCGTCGAGGCCCAACTGCCGCTTGATATAGCCGGCCACGGTGGCCGCGCGGGCCTCGGACAAGGCCTGGTTGTCCGGGTATACCGGGCGCAGCCGGGCGCTGATGCGCTGGCTGTCGGTATGCCCCACCACCACCACGCGGCTCACCGCGAGGCCGTCCATGCTGGCGACCAGCATGTCCAGCGCGGCCTCGGCCGCCGGAGTCAGCTCGGCGCGGCCGGAGACGAAGTTGGCGCGCGCGTCGTCGCCCAACTGGGCCGAGACCTGGCTGGGCACGGCCGGCGCCGGCTGCACCACAGCCTGCTCGCGCATGCGGCGCAGTTCGCTGGGTGCCAGGCCGCTGGCGGCCAGGGTGGCGCGCTCGGCTTCGCTGGAAGGCGACGCGTCGGCACGGAACACGCTGGCATCGTTCACCACGCGGCCGTGCAGGCGCTGCTCGCACAGCGCGTCGCCAGCGGTGCAATCGGGCAGCGCGTCGGCCGCCCGTGCGCCGAAGCCCTGGTCAAGCGGCGTGCCCAGCGCAAGGCATACAAAGGCCGCAAGGGTCTTGCGTGGAACCGCGATCATGGCTGCACCTCGATGATTTCCTGCTCGACCTGCAGCGGGTACTGACGTCCCTGCGTGTTCCAGTCGCTGATGATCTGCTTGCGCAGCGTGTTGACCCGCTGCTGGGCGCGGCCGCGATCCTCCCCGTCGGCAAGGTGGTAGGCGATACGCACCAGCGAAGGCTTGCCCTGCGCGTTGGCGTACAGCTTCGGCAGCTGGGCGGCCCAGGTGGACAGCAAGGTCTTGCCGTCGGCCTCGAACGCGGCCGCGTTCACGTCCACGCGCAGTACGCGATGGATGGTCACGCCGAAGTTGAGCTTGGCCATCTTGCCCGCGGTGACGCGCACGTCGCCCGGGTTTTCGGTGGTCAGGCGGTAGCCGGTGGGCAGGCTGCGCTCATCCAGCTTGATCACGAAGTTGGCACCGCGCGCATGCTCGGGCACCGCGGCGCAAGGGATGTGGTAGCGCCCCTGGTCGTCGGTAGTTACCAGCAGGCCACGCGCCGTCACCACCCGCACCGCGGGCACGCCGGGCTCGCCCTGGTCCTGGTAGCCGTTGCCGTTCTTGTCGTCGAACACCTTGCCGATCAGGTCGGCGCAGTCGAAGGTCGGGTCGGGCACGATGCGCACGGCGGCGCTGCCGATGTTCGACACCAGCCGGTCGGCGAGGGTGTTCTGCGCCCACGCCTGGTTGACGTACTCGCCCTCGCCCACGCCCGAGCCGATCACCAGCACCAGCTGCACGCTGCGCACCTGGTTGGGGGCGAAGCTCAGCTCCGGCCAGCTCAGTTCGCGGCCGTTGATCAGCGGCTCATGCGCCACGCCATCGATGCGCGCGCTGTCGTTGCGGTACTTGAAGCCGGCCGGCACCAGGTCGCGCGCCGCGATGTTGGCCAGCGGCACCGCCAGGGTGTTGGTGATCTCGATCGTGTACGGCACCAGGTCGCCCTTGGTGACGTTGATCTTCGGCGTGGTCTTGGTCACGCGCAGCGCTCCCTGCAACACCGGATCCAGCGGCAGGTGGTTGCCGGTGATGCCCGCCGACAGCGGCGTCACCACGAAGCCGAGGTAGTACGCCGGCAGGTCACCGGTCGCCGGCGGGCCGGGCAGGTGCGAGACGTGGTACGGCGTGTTGCCGGCCGGCACGGTCAAGCCGTTGGAGGCCGGCGCATGGATGCCCGACGGCGCCGGCAGGTAACCGGCGGGCTGCTCGATGCGCACCGTGTAGTTGCCGCTGGGCGCGCCCGGCAGCAGCAGGAAGTGGTAGTAGCCGTCCGGCCCGGTGGTCTGGGTGCCGTTGGTGGCGCCACCGGCGAGGTGCTGCGGCGCCACCGGCTGGCCCGTCGGATCGAGCAGGGTCACGCGCACGCCGGCCAGCGGCTGGCGCGTCACGCTGTCATACACGATGCCGCTGGGGTCCACCGGCAAATCCTGCCGGATCACCGCCACGCCGGAGCCCACGGTGACGCCACTGATGGCGGGAATCGCCGCGGCCTTGTCGACCGTGCCGTTCCACTGCGGGTCGGCATCCTGCGACACCGGTTGGCCGTAGTGCGTGCCGTTGGGGCTGAGGAAGCGGATCTCGTAACCGGTGGTGGCCGGCACGCCGGTCAACAGGTAACGACCCGAGGCGTCGGTGATGGCGCGCTCGACGCCCGGTACCCGCGCGCCGTCCTTGTACAACTCCACGAACCAGCCGGCCAGGCCGGTCTCGCCCGGGTCCTGCGCGGTCAGGTTGCCACCCGCCTGGTTCAGCCACGCGGTGCCGGCGATGCTGCCATCGGCGCCGGTCAGTTCGGGGAAGTGGTAGCCGATGCCGTTGACGCCGGCGGCCAGCACGATCGCACTGATGGTGTTGGTGCCCGCCACGCCGCCCGCGCTGCCCAGCTGCACGCCACCGTCCTTGTACAGCGGCGGCTGGGCTTCGCTGACCGCGTAGGTACCGGCCACCAGGCCGGCGAACTGGTAATGGCCGGTGGCGTCGGTGGTCAGCGTGCGGCTGGCCGTGCCGGACAGGGTGACGGTGATGCCCGCCAGGCCCGGCTCACCGGCATCCTGCTGACCGTTGCCGTTCTTGTCGAAATACACCACGCCATTGATCAGGCTGCCATGGTCGATGAAGTCGTAACCGGTGGCGGCCGTACCCGGCGGCAGGGTGATCGCGGTGATCGTGTTGATGGCGGTGCTGCCGCCCACGGTGCCCGCCTGCGTGCCGACATCGGCCAGGCCGGGTGGCTGGGTTTCTTCCACCGCGTAGGTGCCCGGACGCAGGTTGTCGAACTGATAGCTGCCGTCCTCCGCCGTCACCGTGGTCTTGGTGACCGGGTTGCCGAGGTCGTCGGTGCCGGTCAGGGTCACGGTGACGCCGCCCAGGCCCTCACCCGTGTCGCGCCGGTGGTTGCCGTCGATGTCGTCGTAGACGCTGCCCGCCAGCGAGCTGGGCAACAGCTCGGGAAAGTTGAAGCCGGCAAAATTTTGGCCCGGATCGAACGGAACCCCGGCGATGCGATTGATGGTGCCGATGTTGCACGCCGCACACGCCGCGCCATCGACCATGCCGGGCACGGCCTTGCCATCAAGGTAAGTCGCCGGCTGCGTTTCGGTGATCGTGTAGCCGGTCGCGTCGGCCTTGGTCAGGCCGGCGAACGCATAGCTGCCGTCGGCGCCGGTGGCCACGGTGACATCCACCGGCTTGCCGTCGATGTCGGTGCCGGTGAGGCGCACGCTGACGCCGCCGATACCGGTTTCGCCCGGATCGCGCACGCCGTCGTTGTTGGCGTCGGCATACACCACGCCGGCGATGCCGCCGGTGAGTTCGCCGAAGTCGTAACCGCTGCCGTTGGCACCGGGACCGACCGGGATACCGGAGATCACGCTGGTGCCTGCCGCGCCCGGCGTACCGCCGAGGCTGCCCGGCTTCTCGGTGCCGTCCGCATAGGCGGGCGGCTGGGTTTCGGTCAGGGTGTAACCGGACGGATCGGACGGCAGCAGGCCAGTGAATTTGTAATGGCCGCTGGCGTCGCTGGTCAGCGTGACATTGACGGGATTGCCGTCGATGTCGGTGCCGCCGAGTACCACGGTGACGCCGGGTATGCCCGGCTCGCCGCTGTCGCGCACGCCATTGCCGTCGAGGTCGACGTACGTGCTGCCGGCGATGCTGGCCGCCAGTTCACCGAAGTTGTAATTGGTGCCCACCTGGGCAACGCCCAGCGGGATCGCGCCGATCACGTCGTTCACCGTGAGTGCGCCACCGAGCGAGCCGACCGCTTCGGCACCGTCCTTGTACTTCGCCGGCTGGGTTTCGCCGATGCTGTAGCTACCGGCCGGCAGGTTGTTGAACAGGTAGGCGCCGGACGCATCGGTGATGGCCGTGGCCGTGGCGTTGGTGACGAGGTTGGTCGCCGTGAGGGTGACGCCGGCAATGCCGGGTTCACCGGCATCACGCGCGCCGTTCTCGTTCAGATCGACATAGACGAAGCCGCCCAGGCCCTGACCGCGTTCGCCGAAGTCGTAGCCGATGCCGGTTTCACCGGCCGCCAGCACGATGGCGCTGATGATGTCGGGCACCGCGCCATTGCCCCGCAGCGCGCCGCCGACCATGCCCACGTTGGTGCCGCCGTTGTCCCACAGCGCCGGCTGCGTCTCGACGATCTGATAGGTGCCCGGACGCAGGTTGTCGAAGTGGTACGCGCCCGCGGCGTCGGTGGTGGTGGTCAGGCTGACTGGCGCGCCGAGGTCGTCGGTGCCGCTCAGGGTGATCGTGACGCCGGCCACGCCGGCGGTCTCCGCCGCATCGTGCAGGCCGTCGCGGTTGGCATCCACGTAGACCACGCCGGACAGGCCGGTGGGCGGCAGTTCGCCGAAGTTGAACGCCGTGCCCTGCTCGCTCTCCTCCAGGATGATGCCGTCGATGGCATCGCCGTCGGCGGCGGCCGTGCCGCCCGCCGTGGTGCCGCTGCCTGCCGTGGCCTTGCCGGGCAGGAAGCCGGCCGGCGGGGTTTCGGTGACCTTGTACGTACCCGGACGCAGGTTGCCGAAGCTGTAGTTGCCCGAGCCATCGCTGGTCGTGGTCGCCGTGACCGGATTGCCCCGGTCATCGGTGCCGCTCAGGCTCAACGTGACGCTGCCGATGCCGGTTTCGCCCGCACCGCCGATCACGCCATCGTTGTTGAGGTCGCGATAGACCGTACCGCTGATTGTGCCGCCCTTCAGTTCGCCGAAGTTGTAGCCGGTGGCCACGGTGGCCTTCAGCAGCACGATGCCGCTGATCGCGTCACCCGGCACCGCCGCCGTACCGCCGGCCGTACCGGCGCTGTCCTTGCCATCGAGCCAGCCGGCCGGTTGGATTTCGGTGACCGTGTAGGTGCCTGCCGGCAGTTTGTCGAAGAGGTAGTTTCCGTTGAGATCGGTGGGCTTGGTGAAGCTGACGGGCGTGCCGTCCGGCGCGATGCCGTCGATCGTGACGCTGACGCCGGCAAGGCCGGTTTCGCCCGCATCGAGGATGCCGTTGTCGTTGACGTCGCCATACACGCGGCCGGCGAGGCTGGCGGTCTGCACCGTCACTGCACCGGTCTTGCTGTTGTTGCCTGGCACTTCGTCCCTGGAGGTAGTGCTGATCGTGGCGGTATTGCTGAGCGTGCCGGGATTGCTCGACAGTGGGGTGACGATGATCACTGGCACGGTGATGGTGGCGCTGGCACCTATCGCCACGTCATCGCCGAGCGCACAGCTGAAGCTGGCGTCGCCGATGGTGCCGGTGCACACGCCGAGGCTGGGGAAATCGCCGGCATTGCCGGGCGCGACGGTCGGTACACCGTGGAGCTGCATGCCTGCGGGCAGGCTGTCGGTCAACGCGGCCCCATCGGCCACGCCCGGGCCGTTGTTGTGGACCGCGATCTGGTAGGTGAACGCCTCGCGCAGGCCGACCGTGCCGGGCACGGCGGTCTTGCTGACCACCTCCACGTCCGCCTTGGGGATCACCGTGGTCGTTTCGGTCGCGATGTTGTTTGCGGGGATGCTGTCGAAGCCGCCCACCGTTTCATCCGAGCTGACCGTCAAGGTGGTGCTGGTGCTGCCCTTGACCTCGCCCTTCATGCGCAGGGCGACCGTGGTGCTGGCGCCCGAGGCCAGGCCACCGACATTGCACACCAGGGTCTGGCCGAAACTGCCCACGGCGGGCACCGTCGAGCAACTGCCCACGGTGGGCGTCGCCGAGACGAAGCTGAGCTTGTCTACCGGCAGCGCGTCGGTCAGCGTGACGTTCTCGGCGTACGAGGGGCCGTCGTTGGCGACCTTCAACGTGTAGACCATCTCGTCGCCCACCGCGACCACGTTGGGGTTGTCCGTGACGTTGGCGATCAAGTCCAGCACCGGCACCGCCACCGCCACGGTGACTGTGGCGGTGTTGTTGCCGTAATTGCTCTCGTCCGGCGTGGTGGTGGCGATGCTGACGTCGTTGACGATCGAGGTGTCGCGCGTGACGGTGTTGGGCCGCACGGTGACTTTGACGGTTTGCGACAAGGTGTTGCCCAGGCTGGTCCACTGGCACTTGAGCTGGCGGTTGCCGGCGGCGACGGTCGCCCCGGCGACCGGCTTGGTCGGACAGCTGCCGCCACCGCTGGCCACGGCGGAAACAAAGGTCACGTCCAGCGGCAACGTGTCGTCGATGCTGACGCCATCGGCCTTGCTCGGGCCGTTGTTGTGCGCGGTGACGGTGTAGACCAGCGCCTGCCCGGCGACCGGCGCGTTTGGCGTGGCGGTCTTGGTCACCGTGACATCGGGGCGCTGGATGATGGCGGTGGTGGCGCTGGCGCCGTTATTGGCATAGTTGGGATCGGCCGTGGTGTTGGACACCGCATCGGCGATGTTGGTACGTGGGCCGCCGTCACCGCCGGGACGCACTACCACGGTGACCACCGGGCAATCCGCGCCCTTGGTGCATACCGGCACGCTGGTGAACGGGCACGACAGCGCGCGCCGGTTCGGGCCGGCCGTGGTGCTACAGGTGCTGCCGCTGGAATTGCCGGCGCTGGCAGCAACGTTCACCAAGCCATCCGCGGGGCCGAACTGGTTGTTGATCAGGTTGTCCAGCGTGTCGCTGAGCACCACATTGGCCGCGGTGCTCGGGCCGACGTTGACGATCTCCAGCGTGTAGGTGAGCTCGTCGCCCGCAAACAGCGAGCCGGGGCTGCCGCTCTTGAACAGTTGCAGGTCGGCCGAATCGGGCATCGGCTGCACGGTCACATTGGAGCCGTCGCAGTTGTTGCTGTTGTCGGGGTCCACCGGCGCCGTATTGCCGCCCGAATCGACGGCCGACACGCACATGGTGTTGTTGTAGGCGCCATCGACGGCGGCGCTGACGGCGTAGCTGACGGCGGGCGCGCTGGCACCGGAAGCCAACGGGGAGGCCGGGCTGTAGTCGCGTGTACAGCTGATCGCCTGATTGCCGGCGCTGGTGGTGAACGGCGCCGCGGGCAGGCAGCTCCAGCCGTTGGGGGCGTAGCTGTGAACGATGAGGTTCAACGGCAGGGTGTCGGTCATGACCGCCTGCCCGACCAGCGCCGCCGGGCCCTTGTTTTCCAGCTGGATGGTCCAGCTCCACTGCACGCCGGCGCTGGCCAGCGCCGGGCTGGGGCCGGACTTTTTCGCGGCCAGGTCGGTGGTCGGCGCCATCAGGGTGAGCGTCGCCTGGCTGGCGTTGTTGGTGGGATTCGGGTCGGCCGTGCTGCTGCTGATGCTGGCGGTGTTGATGATGCCGTTGCCGATGCTCTTCGCCATGACCTGGATGACGATGTCGCCCATCGCCTGGTCGGCGCCGGCCGCGCTGCCGCCATTGGCGCGCGAGCAGTTCACCGATTGACCACTGACCGTGCAGGCCCAGCCGTTGCTGGTGAACGAGGCCGGGCTGAGCACCTCGAAGTTGGCCGGGATGGTGTCGGTTACCACCAGATTGAGCGGGATGTCACCGGTGTATTTGGTCGCCAGGATGTAGTTGAACGCGGTGCCGGTCAGCACGACCGGGCCCGCGCTGGCGGTCTTGTCGATGCTGACGTCGCTGCCCGACGTCACCGGCGTGGTGACCGCGGCGGTGTTGTTGGTGCTGACCGGATCCTGCGGCGCACTGCCCGAGCTGACCGACACGCTGGCGGCGAAGGTGAGGTTGGAGCCACCGCCCGCGCCGATCACGCCGTTGACCAGGCCAAACGCATGGTTGCCGCCCACCGCGATACCGCCAGGCACGTTGCAGGTCAGTGCCTGCCCACTGGCGCTGCAGCCGGCGGGCAGCCCCCCGGACACCTTGAAATCGGGCGGCAGATTGCCGCTCACGCGCACGCTGCTCGCCGTATCCGGCCCGTTGTTGACCACGGTCAACGTGTAGCCAAGCGTGCCGCCGGCCGGCACGTCGGCCGCGTTTGGGGTCAGCGTGAGGGCCAGGTCGGCGCCCGCATTCACGGTGGTGCCCTGCGCAATACCGAGGTTGTTGGCGGTGTCGGCATCGGGCTCGTTCGAGACGACGGAGGCGCTGTTGGTGATCGATCCCGCCACCGTCGTACGCACCCGCACCACCACCACCGCGGTGCCGCCATACGCGGCAAGGCTGCCCAGGTTGCACGTCAGCACGCCGCCGACCGGCGCCGCGCAGCTGCCGCCGGTGCTGCCGACGTAGTCCACGTTGGCGGGCAGCGTATCGGTCAGCACCACGCCGGTGGCCAGGCTGCTGCCGGCGTTGATCACTTCCAGCCGGTACTCCACGAGGCCGCCGGCCGGCACCGGATCGAAGCCGGTGTCATCGTTGTTCAGCGCCAGGTCCACCGCCGCGAACGCCTGCGCGCTGCACAGCATGGCGGCCAGCGCAAACAGCATGCGCATGCCGTGTCGGCGCGGCGCCAATGACGTTGGGTGCCGCGTCTCTGCGCGTGAAGTACCAAGGAAACGCTCGACCAAAGTGACCATAGAACCGACTCTCGCTACACGTGTGCGTGGCAGGCATTGGCCCGCACGACAAAACCGGGCCCGTCTCGCGACGTCCGGTACGTTGAATGGCAAAACCTGTCTGCCCGGCCGTCTGCACGGTCGGCTGGTACGTTCGGGAGAGCCCCTGTAAGGCGCTTGGCCGAGACACTGCGGGCTGCGGCCGGCGAGCACGCCGGCGCAAGAGCTTGCGCGGAACGGATCGTACTCAGCCGCCGCGGCGGCAAGAAGGGTGTTTTGCGGGAACTTATGTCATGCCACGCAGGACAGAAATGCGCGCAGGCAAAAGCATCCCGCCGGATTTGCCGCAAATACGGGCAGGCGCACCGGCTACCGGTTTTGCCACGGCGGCACGGCGCAGGACGAAAAGCGTCGATTTATCTTGCGTGGCAAATGCGCAGGATCCGCCGCCATTTACGCATCGATGCCACTTTGCGTTCGATCGGGCGAAATGGATCGAATGCTCCCCTTCGCGGGCTTTTGCTCGTCATCCTCGCGAGGCGCTTCTCAACAGCGAAGCGGGCCCGGCAGGATTGTCGCGTGGTGCATCAGTTCACCGGATCGCGCACGCCGGCTTCGAGCCACTGTCCGACCAGCGCCAGCAACTGCGCGCCACTGGCGGGCTTCAGCAAACTGGCGCTGAAGGCCAGCGAAGCATCCAGCGCCGGCGGTCGATGCGGTGGCCATGCCGAGTAGAGCAGCACGGGCAGGTGCGGATCGCGCATGCGCACGGCCTGCAGCAAGCCCCAGCCGTCCATGCCGGGCATGGACTGGTCGGTCAGCACCAGATCCACCGGCTGTTGCCGCAAGAGAGACAACGCCTCGTTGCCGTCCGCTGCGGCGAGGGCGTGGAAGCCGCTGCCGTCGAGCAGGTCGCACAGCAGCTCGAGGTTTTGTGGCTGGTCGTCCACCACCAGGATGGTATGGCCGGCGCCGTCCACAGCGTCACCGACGACACCACTCAACTCGGGCTCCACCGCCCCCTCGTCGGCCAGCGGCAACAGCAGCGTGAAACGGAAGCGGCTGCCGCCCAGACGCGCATCGTCGATGTGCGGCTGGCTGCCCATCAGCCGCAGCAGTTCGGTGACGATGAACAGGCCCAGCCCGCTGCCATCGTGGCGGACGGCATTGCTGCCGCGAACGAAGGGCAGCAGCAGGCCCTCGCGTTCGGCCGGTGCGATGCCGATGCCGCTGTCTTCCACCACCACGCGCAGACAGGCGTGACCCGGCAGGGGTGATTCGTGGGCGCTCACGGCGAACACGATGTCGCCATCGCGGGTGAACTTGGCCGCGTTGCCGAGCAGGTTCATCAACACCTGGCGCAAGCGGCGGAAATCCGCGCTGACGATGGCCGGCAGGTCGGGTGCAAAACAGCAATCGAGACGGTTGTTGCGGCGTTCGGCAAGCAACTGCGCCTGCTCGCCGACATCCTGCAGGAAGCGGTGCAGATAGCCCGGCGCGGCCACCAGTTCCAGCTCCGTCAGCTCGTCGCGGGAAAACTCCAGCAGCTCGTCGATCAGCTCCATCTGCTGGTGTGCGTTGCGCTCGATCAGATTCGGGTAATCGCGTTTCGTCGCGCCGGCCTGCCATTGCCGCGCGCTGTCGAGGATGCCGGCCAGCGGCGCGCGCAGGTCGTGGCTGATGCGCGCCAGCAGGCTGCGTCGCGCCTCCAGCACGCTGTTCAACTGCTCCGTGCGCAGCGACACCGTGCGCTCCAGCCGCTCCTGCTCCGAAGCCCGCTGCCGATCCAGCTCGGCGCGCGTGCCGAGCTCCTGTCGACGGCCCTTGCCCACTTCCACCACCAGCGTCACCGCCAGCATCAGGAGATCGGGCAGCACGGTGACCGAAAACAGCCGGTTGTTGATCGAAGAACCGAACAGATAGCTGGCGTAATGCAACGCGAGATCCGCCCACACGAAAGCGACCAGCACCAGCGGAAACCACGAGCGCACCACGCCACGGCGCAGACTGAGTACCGCTGCAATACCCAGCAGCATTTCGCCGATCAGGCACAGCGGCAGCACGATGCCGACGAAGAGCAGGTCGCCCAGCCACGGCGTGGCCAACCCGAGCAGCAAATAGCCTGCATTGATGGTCCTGAACGTCCAGCGCCACCACGATCCAAGCCGGTACACCTTGATCGCGGCACAGCAGTAGATGTTCATCATGAGCAAGGTCATGGATGCCATCAGGTACATGGCGTGGCTGTTCAGCGTCGTGCCGTCGGGCCAGAAGTAGGCAAAGGCGTAGTTGTCCACGATGCCCGCGTAGACGCTATGGCACAGCATGCCCAGCGCCATGTACATCAAGACGCGGCGACGGAAGATGCGCCCCAGTACCAGGCCGAAGATCGCCAGCAACAGCACGCCGCCGAAAACCGCACCGTCGAGCACGCTCGCGCGGATGCGCTCGTGGAGGAAGGCTGGCGGCGACCACAGCTGCGGCGCGAAACTGATCAGCGTGCCGGGCGTGATCACCCGCAGCAGCAGCGTGGTCGATGCACCCGGGGCCAGCGTCAGCGGAAACACCGGTTGACGTGACGGCAGCGCCCATTCGCGCAGCGGATAGTCGGTGCCCGCATGCATCTGCCGCCAATGGCCGACCTCTCCGACGTACAGCTGCACGTCACGCAACCGCGCCGGCCCAGCCAGCAACCATGCTTCGCATGACGCGTCGCCCGCATGGCGCAATGTCAACCGCATCCACCAGGCCGAGTTGCTGTAACCGGGCTCCAGCGTGCGCGGACTCGCGGCCATGAAGCGTCGCGGCGGCAGGCGCATCAGTTGATCCGCGTCGAGCGTGCCGCCCGGGTCCTCCACGATCTGCGCCGGCGCGGCCAGATCGAGCATCCCGGTCGGGCAGCTGTGCAGAACGATCTCGGCCGCATGGGATGCGGACATCGACAGCAGCCCCATGGCAGCCATGCCCAGCACGATGCGCATGCACCATCCCCGCGCCGCTCGAACCGGCTTGTGGGTGTCCTGTCCGCGCACGTCGATGCCGCTCGGCACCCACGCGGATTCCCGCGTTCGTGGCAACGCAGACCGCCTCAGCGCACCGTCAATCTGCCGCATGTCCCGCGCCATGGTTCAAGCCCTTGCGGTACTCGCTGGGCGTCACGCCCATACGCTGGCGAAACGCGGTGGTGAAGTTGCAGGCGCTGCGAAAGCCGATGCTGCCGGCAATGTCCTGCATGCTCAGGCCGGTATCGGCCAGCAGTTCCCGGCTGCGCCGCAGACGCTCCTCGCGCACCCACCCGAACACTGTCATGCCCAGGTGCCGGCGGAAGATCGCCGAGAGTTTCTTGTCGTGCGTGCCGACCTTGCCGGCGATCGCCTCCAGCGACGGCAACTCGCCCAGCTGCTGGCCGATCAGCCGCATCGCCGCACGCAGCACGATCTCGTCCTGCGACAGCAGTGCCGCCGGGCCGTCCGGTGACACGGGCTCGGCCCGCCGCACCAGTTGCAGGTGGATCTGCACGCGAGCGAGCAACTCCGCCGGCTCGCACGATTTCATGATGTAGTCGACCGCCCCGTGGGTGAGCCCTTCCAGCCGCTCGTCGGCCGCGCCGGCCGAGGTGAGGAACAACACCGGAATACCCCGCGTACGCGGCGATTCCCGCAACAGGCGGCACACGGCAAAACCATCCACGCCGGGCATGCGCACGTCCAGCAGGATCAGGTCCGGTAGCAGCAATTGTGCACGCCGGTAGCCCTGCTGGCCGTCGGTGGCCAGGGTTACCCGCCAGGATCGGGCACGTAACGCGAGCAATGGCGCGCGGATGTCTTCCGGCGAATCGTCGATCACCAGGATATGTGGCGGACATGGTACTGGCATGTTCGTCCCCTGTTTGGCTGCCACCGCTGGCCCGGCGCGCGCAGCTTCTGCCCCCATTGTAGGTGTTTCGACCGATCTTTCCGCGCGGGCAAAGGAGTCGGCCCCCGTTGCAAAGGTGCCTCGCGCCCGCCGCGACCAGACTGGCCGTCTTGTTGACGGGATATTCCCCACGCCGCCGGAACCCGGGTTCGCGGCAGGACCTCGGGTGCACGGGTTTTCATGGATTACGCACGCAATCTGGGCGACCTCCATCTGCTGGTGCAGGTGATCGAAGCCAACGGCTTCTCCGCCGCCGCACGCCGCACCGGCATGACCCGGTCGCTGCTGAGTCGCCGCATCATCGAGCTGGAACGACGGCTCGACGTGCGCCTGCTGCATCGCAATGCGCGCAGTTTCGCGGTCACTGCCGTGGGCGAACAGGTGTACCGCCACGCCGTGGCCATGTGCGACGCCGCCAGGGCGGCCAGCACCGCCGCCAGCGAAAGCATTCACGGCGGCCAGGTGCGGGTCGCCGCATCGGGCCTGCTGTCGCCCCTGCTGGGCGGTCTGCTGGCCGATTTCGGCATGCGTCATCCGCAGATCCACCTCAGCATGACCAGCTATCGCGGCGGCATCGACGCGCTGCTGCAACAGCATGCGGACGTGATCCTCAGCTCCGCCGGGTCGCTGCCCGACAGCTCCGACGTGGTCGCGCGTCCGCTGGCCGGCATGCGCATGGTGGTGGTGGCCAGCCCCGCGCTGCTGCAACAGCTGGACCAGCCCAGCCACCCGGGCCAGGTCCAGGACCGGCATTGCCTGGGCTATGTCGACCACGGTCTGACGCAAACCTGGAACCTGCGCGGTGTGGCCGAGCGCCGCCTGCACAACCGCCTCACCACCGACAACTTGCCCACCCTGCTGGGATCGGCAAGAGCCGGCATGGGGCTGGCCCAGTTGCCGCTGTACGCCTGCCATGACGATCTCGCCGCCGGCCG
>DATJCF010000306.1:0-12513 GCA_035514935.1 Rhodanobacter sp.
CATGGCTTGCAATGATTTGTTCAGCAGCCTAATTTCACTAAGCCTAACCAGGGAGGGGCACGCGGTGATCAATGTCATATTGGTGGACGATCATGAGCTGGTGCGCACCGGCTTCCGGATGATTTTGCAGCAGCAGTCGGACATCTGCATTCAGGGCGAAGCGGGAAATGCGGAAGACGGCTTGCGATTGATTCGCACGTTGAAGCCGGACATCGCGCTGGTAGACGTCCATATGCAGGGCATGAGCGGCATCGAACTTACCGAACGTGTCAATCGCGCGAAAATGTCGACCCGCATCGTGGTGGTCACCGTGGTTGATGACGCGCGTTTTCCGAAACGGCTGCTGGACGCAGGGGCGCTGGGCTACCTCACCAAGGGATGCAGGGCCGAGGAGCTGGTTACCGCCATTCGCCAGGTTTCGACCGGTCGGCGCTACCTGGCGCCTGCCGTGGCGCAACAGCTGGCGTTGGCGACTCTCGATGGCAGCACCTCGCCGTTCGACGCATTGTCCAGCCGTGAGCTGGAGGTGGCGATGATGCTGGTATGCGGCAAGCCGCTGACCTTGATCGGCGAACAGCTCAACCTGAGCCCGAAAACCGTATCGACGTACAAGCAGCGCCTGATGGAAAAACTGCGGGTGGATCATGTGCTCAACCTGGCACACCTGATGACGGTGCATGGATTGATCGACAACCCGGGCCACGCCATCGGCGGTTGATCGCAGAGGAGGTGGCGCAAAAAAAGCCGGGCATTGCCCGGCTTTTTTTGTCTACCCAGCTGCGCCGCGAGCTCAGTCAGCTTGCGGCTGTCCGGCCGGGCGATTGACCTCGGTCGTGCTGATGTTGTGGCTCACCGAAGCAGCGCGATTGGTGGCCAACAGGTCACCTTGTTCCGGTGCCGGGATCGCGGGCGCGGGTGACGGCTCCACCACTTTAGGCACGGCTTCCTCGGCGGCGGCCGTGATCGTCGGTTTTGGTGCGGGTGCCTGCGTGGAGACGGTTGCGAACGCGACCTCCTCACGACGCGGTCCGTTGATCGCAGCCGCCACGGCCGCTACCAGTGGTGTGTGCACGCCGGGCGTCGTGAAGGTATTCGTCTTCTCGCTTGCGGCTGCTTCATGCGCTGGCTGCTTGGC
This sequence comes from Rhodanobacter sp., assembly GCA_035514935.1. Taxonomy (GTDB): domain Bacteria; phylum Pseudomonadota; class Gammaproteobacteria; order Xanthomonadales; family Rhodanobacteraceae; genus Rhodanobacter. The sequence continues at coordinate 1,136 of DATJCF010000306.1, forward strand.
AGGCGCATGTGCGGGTGCGTCGGCCGAAGCGGTCGATGCAGGGATCGCAGCCACCGGCGGCGCTATCGACGGTGCGACAGGCGATGCCTTGACCACGATATCGGCGTCGTCTGGCGCAGCCGCCGAGTCCGCAATGGAAGCGGGAATGGGCGGAAGCGGAGGTAGCTCGAGTTCGGTGGCGGCAGCTGCTGCGACGACGGGTGCAGGGCGATCCTGCTCCGAGATGCTGCCGGATGCGCTGGTGACGACAGCGGCGGTGGCCGCTACGGTGACGTTGGACGATTCCACCACGATGCGGTGCGCGGGCTCGGAGGTGGCCGTCGTGTCGACGACTGCCCTTGGCGCGTTCTGGCCGGGTGTTGTGGGCTTCGACTTCTCGGTGCCAACGTCGCTGGTTGCGTCGTCGCGGTCCTCATCGTCGATGGATTGCGCCTGGGTTTCCGTGCCACCAGCGGCGACCGTCGTTTCGTCGTGCCGGCGCCGCCGGCGACCACCACGGCGACCCCGGCGGCGGCGGGACGGGCTGCCATCGGCATCGAGCGATTCTTCGGTTTCCGGTGGGACCGAGGTCACGGCCGGTGCGAGCTGCTTCGCTTCCAGCGCGGCGTCGGCGAGCGGTGCAGCCTCCACCAGCGGCTCGGCAACGGGTGGGCGCGGCTGGCGCTCGGGTTTGGCCTGCGGTTGTGTATTGGGGCGCGGGGTGACGGCAGCGGCGCTTTCCGTGACAGCCGGACGTGGCGGACGCGGCTGGCGACCCGGGGCGGCATTTTGCGCCGGCTGCGATTGCCGCGACTGACCGGGCTCGCTGTTGCGCGGGCGGTTGCCCTTGGGCTGTTGTGCGGAGGAGGATTTGGCAGCTGACGGCGATGCGCCGTCACGACGGGACTGACGCGCCGGCGCGCCGTTCTGCTGCGCAGGCTGCCCCGAACGGCTGCGGCCGGAGCGCTCGTCGCGACGGTTGTTGCGATCGGCACCGCTGGCCGGGGATTTTTCGGCCGACTTTTCCACCGGCGCCGCTTCCATGCTGCTGCGGAACCAGCCCAGCATGCGCGCGATCAGGCCGCCAGTGGGTGCGGCGGTCGATGGCTTGGCGCGTGCTGTCGATTTGGCTGATGGTGCCGCGGCAACGGGAGCCGGCGCGATTTCCTCGCGGATAGGTGCCGGGCTGGCGGGCATGATGCCGCTGACGGCCGGCTGTTCGCTGCTGCCCAGGGTCTGGCCCATTTTCGGCAGTTCAGTGGCAGCGACTGCGGTGAGGCGCTCATAGCTGGGCTTGCTGTGCTCGCCCATCTCCGCTTCCTTGATGCGCATGATCTCGATGTGCGGCGTTTCCAACTTGTCGTCGGCCACCACGACCACATGCACCTTGTGGCGCAGTTCGATCTCCACCACGCTGGCGCGCTTTTCGTTGAGCAGGAAGTTGGCCACCGCCGGCGGCGCCTGCACCAGCACCTGGCCGGTGTTGTCCTTCATCGCGTGCTCTTCGATCAGGCGCAAGGTCGACAGCGACAGCGATTCCACGCCGCGGATGTGGCCATGGCCCTCGCAGCGCGGGCAAACGATTTCGCTGGCTTCGCCCAGGCTGGGGCGCAGGCGCTGGCGCGACATCTCCAGCAGGCCGAAGCGCGAGATGCGGCCGATCTGCACACGGGCGCGGTCGAGCTTCAATGCCTCTTTCAGGCGATCTTCCACTTCGCGCTGGTGCTTGGGGCTGTCCATGTCGATGAAATCGATCACGATCAGGCCGCCGGCATCGCGGATGCGCGCCTGGCGGGCGATTTCCACCGCGGCCTCGCAGTTGGTGTTGAACGCGGTGTCCTCGATGTCGCTGCCCTTGGTCGCCTTCGACGAGTTGATGTCGATGGCGGTGAGCGCTTCGGTCTGGTCGATCACGATCGAGCCGCCGGAGGGCAGGCGTACCTGACGGTCGAATGCGCTCTCGATCTGGGTCTCGATCTGGTAGCGGGTGAACAGCGGGGTGTCGTCCTTGTACAGCTTCAGCTTGCGCAGGGCGTTGGGCATCACCTGCTGCATGAAATCGCGGGCATCGTTGTACAGCGATTCCTCGTCAATCAGGATCTCGCCGATGTCGCTGCGCAGGTAGTCGCGCAACGCGCGGATGAACAGCTTCGATTCCTGGTAGATCAGGAACGGCGCCTTCTGCTTGCTGGCGGCTTCGGAGATCGATTTCCACAGCTGCAGCAGGTAATCCAGATCCCACTGCAGTTCTTCGGCATCGCGGCCGAGGCCGGCGGTGCGCACGATCAGGCCCACATCGTCGGGCACGGTGACATGCTCGAGCGCTTCCTTCAGCGCCTGTCGGTCTTCACCCTCGATACGGCGCGAGACGCCGCCGGCCTTCGGGTTGTTCGGCATCAGCACCATGTAGCGGCCGGCGAGGCTGATGAAGGTGGTCAGGGCGGCGCCCTTGTTGCCGCGCTCTTCCTTCTCGACCTGGACAACGACTTCCTGGCCTTCCTTCAGCAGCTCACGGATGTTGGACTTGTGCGGGTCCAGGCCGGCGGTGAAGTACTCGCGGGAGATTTCCTTCAGCGGCAGGAAGCCGTGGCGTTCGGCGCCGTACTCGACGAAACAGGCTTCAAGTGAAGCCTCGACCCGCGTGATGCGGCCCTTGTAAATATTGGATTTTTTCTGTTCCCGCGAGGGGATTTCGATGTCCAGGTCGTACAGGTTCTGGCCGTCGACAATAGCCACACGCAACTCTTCACGCTGAGTCGCGTTGATCAACATACGTTTCATGGTGGATTTCCTCGGCTTGCCGCGCGTCGCGTGCCGCGGTGGCGCCTCAATGGCGGCCTGCCGGGGATCGCGCCGCAGCGGTAAAGCGGCAAAATGACGGCACCGTTCCCGGTGTCGGGGATGATTCGATCTACTTGCGTTGTCGTATCCGATACCACATGGCATCGGACAAACAACAACCCAACCGTTACGATGAAAGGGAGATCGTGGTCGGTGCCGAACGGGCAGCCGCCGCCATCCTCGCCGACGTTGCGGGTGGGCCACCTCTCCCGAGCCATGTATCGGCGGGCCAAGTGGACGCCCGCCGAGTATCCTATTTAAGCAGGTTTTTTTCAATGCAAACGGTAACTTCCCCCGATGCACCTCAAGGTGTGCGTCAAGTCGTGGTTGGCCCTGAACGGGATGGCCAGCGGATCGACAATGCGTTGATGACCCTGCTCAAAGGCGTTCCCAAGAGCATGATCTACCGGCTGCTGCGCACCGGACAGGTGCGCGTCAACGGCAAGCGGGCCAAGCCGGATACGCGTCTCGCGGATGGTGATACGTTGCGCATCCCTCCGGTCCGGGTGGCCGAGCGTGAGGAAGGCAGGGCGCCTGCCACTGGTCTGGTGGCCTCGGTGGCCGATGCGATCCTGTTCGAAGACAAACATTTTCTGGTGATCGACAAACCCTCCGGCGTGGCCAGCCACGGCGGCAGCGGCGTCAGCCACGGCGCCATCGAACTGCTGCGCGCTGCCCGGCCGCAGGAGCACCTGGAACTGGTGCACCGGCTCGACCGCGATACCAGCGGTGTATTGGTCTTTGCCCGTACGCGTGCCGGGTTGACCGGCTTGCAGGCGCTGATTCGTGCCGGCGAGGTCACCAAACAATACCTGTGCCTGATGCTCGGGCACCCGTCCAAGGCCAAGTTCGACGTGAATGCGCCGCTGCTCAAGTCGGTGCTGCAAGGGGGCGAGCGGATGGTGCGGGTGGCCGAAAGCGGCAAGCCGTCGCTGACATTCTTCCGCGAGATGGAACAGTACCCCGGTGCGCGCCTGATGCAGGCCACGCTGGGTACCGGTCGCACCCACCAGATCCGCGTGCATGCTGCCCATATCGGCCATCCGCTGGCGGGCGACCCGAAATACGGCGATCGGGAGATGAACAAGCGTTTCCGCGAGATGGGCCTGCAGCGCCTGTTCCTGCATGCGGCGCACCTCAGCTTCGAGCTGGACGGGCGTTCGTACAGTTTCTCCACACCATTGCCGGACGATCTGAAGGCCTTCCTCGACGTATTGGCCGTCAAGGGCAAGCGGTTGGTCTATACCCGCGACAAGTCGCGTACGGACATCTGATCAGCGCTCAAGCAGTGCCTCGACCCGCGCCGCACAGATGAAATCGTTCATCGACAATCCGCCCACATCGTGGGTCGACCATGTCAGCTGGCAGTGGCCGTAGCCGGCTTCGAGATCAGGATGATGGTCTTCCTGGTTGGCCATGAAGCCGACGGCGGCGATGAAGCCCAGCGTGTGGTGGAAGTCGTCAAAGCGGAAGTCCTTGGCGATGGCCTTTCCATTGTCGCGGAGTTTCCAGCCGGGCAACTGCTGCAACAACTTCGCCGTCTGTGACGCGTCCACCGCATGCTCCTTTCCCTTGCGCGGCTGGCAATGCTGCGCGGACAAATGGTTCGCTTTCATGCGGTACTCCGGGGATCCGTGGTGAAGCCATGCAGCGTTGATGTTGCCGTGTGAAAAGTCAAAGCCGCGCGTGCAAGTGGAAACTGGACTAAAATGGTGCTGATTAGCCGCAGCAGCGGCGCAAGCTTTGGCGGAGTGGGCATGATCGACATCTCGGAACGCGCACAGCAGCATTTCCTGCGCCTTCTTTCACAACAGGGCATCGACGATTTGAGCATTCGCCTGCGCGTCACGGCGCCAGGCACACCGGCGGCGAACTGCGAGCTGGAGTTCTGCGAGCCGATCGACCTGATCGGCGGCGAATGGACCATCGAGTGCGCCGGTTTCAACTTCCATATCGACGGCGACAGTGCGCGCTGGCTGGACAACGCCACCATCGATTTCGAACCGACCTCCACCGGTGGCCAGCTCAACATCCGTGCGCCGATGATCAAGGGCCATGTGCCAGGTGTGGAAGCCGGGTTGATCGAGCGCGTGCGCTATGTGTTGGAAGCGGAGGTGAACCCGAAGCTGGCGTCGCACGGCGGCCGTGTCAGCCTGCTGGAAATCGACGCCGATGGCGTGGTGCTGTTGCAGTTCGGCGGCGGTTGCCATGGTTGCGGCATGGTCGATGTGACGCTGAAGCAGGGCGTGGAAAAAACCTTGCGCGAGCGGGTACCCGAGATCACCGCCGTTCGCGACGCGACCGATCACGCGGGCGGTGAAAAGCCGTATTACCGCAAGCACGAGGGTACATCCGCCGCGGTGTGAGTCAGGTCGACGCTGTTCTGTCCGGAAACAAAAAGCCCGCCGAAGCGGGCTTTTTTTCGATCGTGGATCGAGTGGCTCAGTTGTCGCCCTGCAGGTGGCCCTTGAGCGTATCCAGCTTGGTCGGCAGGCCGGCGAAGTACGCGGACACATCCGCAATATCCTGGTCGGACAGGGTGGAAACCATGCCCTTCATGATCGGGTTGTTGCGTTGGCCGCTCTTGTATTCGTGCAGCACGTGGGAAAGGTACAGCTGGTACTGACCGGCCAGGCGCGGATATTGCGGATCAACCGCATTGCCGTCGGTGCCGTGGCAGGCGAAACAGGTGGCGGCCTTTTCCTTGCCATTCGCCGCGTTGCCCGCGTCAGCGGCCAGCAACGATGTGGAGGCGAACGCCAGGACGGCGCCGAATGAAAGCAGAATGCGTGCATGTTTCATGCGGAAATCCCTGACTTATTTGCTGGCGAGGCTGGAGAGATAGGCGGCGATGTTCTGGATGTCCGTATCGGACAAGCTCTCGGCCTGGGCATCCATCGTGGGGTGGACGCGATCGCCACTCCTGTACCCGTGCAGGGCATTGACGATGTATTGCTCATTCTGCCCCGCGATCTTGGGCACCGGATATTGCGGATAAGCATTGGTGTAACCGGGTACGCCATGGCAGCCGGCGCAGGTGTAAACCAGTTTGCGGCCGGCGGCCTTGTCGCCCTCGGCATGTGCGCTGGTAGCGGCAAAAAGAGTGGTCGCCACGGCCAGGCCGAGCAATTGCAGTCGAGTCATCGAATTCGTTCCCACGGGTGCGACGGTGTGGAGTGTATGCAACCGGCCAAGTATAGACGTTGCGTTGACGCGGGGACAACACGAGTGCGTCGGCGCCTGTCTGACTGCTCAGACCAGACTCTTGAAAATATGGATGCCGGCGCTGTACTCGCCGATGATCGTGCCCACGCTGACAAGAAAGAAATTCAGCAGCGTGCGGGCGACACGATTTTTCCACCAGCCGCTCCAGTGCACGATGTCGTCGCGCAGCGTATCGAAATCGACCACGCGCGGACGCCGCACCCAGGCCTCGGCCATCGCACTGATGCCGCCGGCGGGAATGCCGGGGCGGAACGGTTTGATGGGGGCGGCGATGAACGCCGCCACGATGCTCAACGGGTGTCCGCCCGCGGCCAGTGCGCCGAGCGCGGCGAAGCCCCCGGTGAACAGCACCCAGTCGCGCAACGCCTGCGCGCCCAGCGCCGTGTTGCGATGGAAGGCGTAGCCGATCGCGGCAAACACCAGCAACACCAGCGCCACCGCCAACCATTTCGGCCAGCGCGCCTTGGGCGGCGTGGTGGCCAGCTCCGTGACCTGGGCGGAGGGCTCATCCTGCTGCGTGCGCAACTGCTCGCACAGACCCTTGAGGTGTCCGGCGCCGATCACCACCAGCACGCGACGCGCCGGGGATTCCGATGTCGATGAACGCGCCGACTCCTGCCGCAATCGCGCGGCCATGAACGCGTCGCGCTCACCGATCAGGCTGTCGTACAGCGGTTTGGATTCGCTGGCGAATTCGCTGAAAGCACTCTCCAGCAGGTCGCCCTGTTTCAGTTTCTCGATCTCGACCTGCTCGATCTGCTCGCGCTCGAACACGCTGGCCAGCAGGCCGCCGAGCAAGCCGAAGCGCTGCCAGAAACCCACGCTGTGCCAGGCGCGTTTCAGCGTGGTGCCGACTTCGCGGTCGATCAGCCAGAGCGGCAACTGGCGCTGTTCGGCACCATCCATCGCCGCCTTCATTTCCGCGCCGGGCTGGATGCCAGACTGGTCGGCCAGCCGCTTCTGGAAGGTCGACAGCACCAGGCTGGCGGCCACCATGCCGGCCTTGCCCTGACGAATCACCTTGAACAGATCCATCTGCTTGAACGCTTCGGGATCGCGCATGCCCTGGGCGCGGCTGTCACACAACTCCACGGCGACCGCATCGAAGCTCTCGTGCGCAAGCATCGCCTCGACCGCTTCCATGCTGCTGCGCGATACGTGCGCGGTGCCCAGCACCACATATTCCACGCTGTCGCGGATCACCCGCTCGACGGGTTGATCCTGCAACGCCGGCGGCGCAGACAAGGTGGAATCGGTTTCAGGAACACTCATGCGTCAGCAGGCCGGTCGGGATGAAGTTCAAGCATGGGGATGACCGGCATGCGGAACAAGCGGGATGAAGTGGCGCCAGCTCAATCGCGGAAGCGCTTGAGCAGGTCGGCGTAGGCGTCGATGCGGCGGTCGCGCAGGAACGGCCAGATACGGCGCACATGCTCGCTGCGTTGCAGGTCGATGTCGGCCAGCAGCAGCTCGCGCTGGTCGGTGCCCGCCTGCGCCAGGAATTCACCTTGTGGCCCGGCCACGAAACTGCTGCCCCAGAACTGGATGCCGGCGCCAACGCCGCTGGGGTCGGCCTCGTAGCCGGTGCGGTTGCACGACAGCAGCGGCAAGCCATTGGCCACGGCGTGGCCGCGCTGCACCGTGATCCAGGCGTCGCGCTGGCGATCCTTTTCCGGCTGCTCGTCGGTGGGGTCCCAGCCGATCGCGGTGGGGTAGAGCAGCAGTTCGGCCCCGGCCAGCGCCATCAGGCGCGCCGCTTCGGGATACCACTGATCCCAGCACACCAATACGCCGAGCCGGCCCACCGACGTGTCGATCGGATCGAAACCCAGGTCGCCCGGGGTGAAGTAGAACTTTTCGTAGAACGCCGGATCGTCGGGGATGTGCATCTTGCGGTACTTGCCGGCGATTTCGGCCGAGCGATCGAACACCACTGCCGTGTTGTGATACAGGCCCGTGGCGCGCTTCTCGAACAGCGACGCCACCACGACCAGCTGCAGCTCCTGCGCCAGCTTGCCGATGCGCGCGGTGCCGGGCCCGGGGATCGTTTCGGCCTGGTCGAAGACGTCCACCGATTCGCGCTGGCAGAAATACGGCCCGTTGTGCAGTTCCTGCAGCAACACGAGTTCCGCGCCGGCGCCGGCCGCTTCGCGAAGTCCGGCTTCGATGGCATCGAGGTTGGCATCGCGGCTGCCGCGGTCGGTTTCCTGCAGCAGCGCGACCTTGAGGGTCTTGCGGGTCATGGGATGTCCTGCCGAATGGGCCAATCGGCTCAGTTTAGCCGGTGGGGGTGATGGCGCCGCCAAGGCCGTCGCATGGGCGGCGAGCCACTTGTCGTCAGTGCGCAATGCCCGCGGGCAATTGCATGGTGATGCAGTGCAGGCTGCCGTTTTGCCAGATCAGTGCCCGGCACGGCACCTGCACCACCTCGCGCCCGGGATGCGCCGTACCGATGATGCGTGCGGCTTCGTCGTCGGCTGCATCGCCATAGGCGGGTACCAGAACGGCGCCGTTGACGATCAGGTAATTGGCATAGGACGCGGCGAGCCGGCGGCCTTCGTCGATGATCGGTTGCGCCCACGGCAATGGATACAACTGATATGGACGGCCATCCGGAGTGCGCAGCGCGGCCGGTTCGGCGGCCATGCGTTGCAGTTCGTCGTGATGCGGATCGCTGGCGTCGTCGCAGGCCTGGTAGACGATGCGGTCGCCGGGCGCGAAGCGGGCGAGGGTGTCGATGTGGGCGTCGGTGTCGTCGCCCTCGAGGTAACCGTAATCCAGCCACAGCACGCGCTCGGCATGCAGGCCGTCGCGCAGGATCGTGCTCATCTCCTCGCGCGATTGATCCGGGTGCCGCTGCACCAGGCAGCGCCAGGTGGTGAGGATGCTGCCGGCGCCATCGCTCTCGATACCGCCGCCTTCCAGCGCCCAGTCGATGCGCTTGTGGGCGGCGTTGCCGAGCACGCCGGCGTCCACCAGCCCGGCCACCAGCGCGTCATCCTGCGCGGCGCCGAACTTGCCACCCCAACCGGTGAAACGGAAATCGGTGAGCTGGAAATGGTCGCCAGCGGCCAGCGTGATCGGGCCGGAATCGCGCAGCCAGGTGTCGTCGTAAGGCAGCTCGACGAAACGGATGCGCGACAGATCGGCGCCCGCAGCGGCGAGCTTCTCCTGCGCGTGCGCTTTCAGCGCGGCGTCGGCCACCACGATGATCAGCGACTGGAACCGGGTGATCGCGGCGCCCAGCGCCACATAGGTGGATTCCACTGCGGCCAGGCGGTCGGCCCAGTCGGTGCCGGCGTGCGGCCAGGCGATCAGTACGGCGGATTGCGGCTCCCATTCCGCCGGCAGGCGTAGTCGGGGGATGGCGGTCATGTCGGTACTCGCGTTTCGAAGCCCGGCGGGCGAAACGGCAAGTGTAAAGGGAGCGGCACCTGGCGCGATGCCGGTAAGCCCTGTCCAGTGGGTTTTACTGCACCGCCGCCGGGTTGGTGTTGTTGCCCGCGGGCGTGTTGAGCACCGAGTGGATCACGTGATCGTGCTCGAAATACACGATGAACTTGGCATAGTCCCAGCGATTGATGACCGGGTGCTTCTTGGTGTCGCCGCCGCGTGGCGACAGCTTGCGCAACGGCGCGCCGTAATCACGCTCGACCTGCGCCATGCTGAGGCCACGGCTGGGCAGGTTCATGCCTTGCTCCTGCTGCACGCGATGGATCAGCAGGTTGTCACCGTGGGTGGTGCGGGATTGGGCGTGGGCCGCGGGCGAGGCCGCAAGACCGGTGAGCGCAGCGAGCATGACGATGATCGGCAAGCCGTTCGTGGACGTGACCATGGATTCCCCTCTCCATACAAGCTGTATGCGGCGTCGTTTTAGCAGAACTGCCGATGCTACGCCATGTCCGGCGGCGTCGGGTGCGACGTGATCGGCATTCACCTGCGTGATCGTCACCCGAATCGGCGGTGGCGGGGCCGGGCGGCTATCATGGGCGGCTGTGGCGACCGCACGCCTGCCTCCGGATACCTGCTCATTCCATGATCGCTTTTCGACACTTCGCGTTGCGCCGCGGCAGCCGCCTGCTGCTTTCCGATATCGACCTGGTGATCCAGGCCGGCTGGCGGCTGGGGGTGATCGGCCGCAACGGTTGCGGCAAGTCCAGCCTGTTCGCCGCCTTGCAGGGCAAGCTGGAAAGCGATGCGGGTGAACTCGACATGCCGGCCAAGGTGCGGCTGGCGTCGGTGGACCAGGAAACACCTGCGCTGCCCGATGCCGCCATCGACTATGTGCTGGGCGGCGACGAGGAACTGGCCGCTGCACTGGCCGCCGAGGCGGACGCCGGCGAGCGCGGCGACATGGAGGCGATGGCGAAGGCCCATCACCGCATCGAGGAATTGCACGGCTACGACGGCCGCGCCCGTGCCGGCAAGTTGATGCACGGACTGGGCTTTTCGCCCGAGACGCACGAGCGCGCCGTGCAGGAATTTTCCGGCGGCTGGCGCGGGCGCTTGAATCTGGCGCGCGCGCTGATGTGCCCCTCGGATCTGTTGCTGCTGGACGAGCCCACCAACCATCTCGATCTCGACGCCGTGCTCTGGCTGGAGGAATGGCTGCGTCGTTACCAGGGCACCCTGCTGATCATCTCGCACGATCGCGAATTCCTCGACGGCGTGATCACCCACACCATGCACCTCGATGGCGGCGGCGCGAAGCTGTACACCGGCAACTACAGCGCGTTCGAACGCCTGCGTGCCGAGCAGTTGCGCCAGCAGCAGATATCGCACGAGCGCGAGCAGGCAGAGCGCGCGCACCTGCAGTCCTTCGTCGACCGCTTCAAGGCCAAGGCCAGCAAGGCCAAGCAGGCACAGTCGCGCATGAAGCGGCTGGAGAAACTGGCCGGCACCGAAGCCGTGCGCGCCGAGCGACCTTTCAGCTTCCAGTTTCCCGCACCCGGGCGGCTGCCCGATTCCATGCTGCAGCTGGAAGATGTCGCCGCGGGCTACGCTCTGCTCCCTCTTCCCTCGGGGGAGAGGGGAAGTGGCCGAATTGAAGGTGAGTCGGAGCGCGCTTCAATGGGCAGTGTGGCAAGCCATGCTCCCTCTCCCCAACCCTCTCCCCGAGGGGGACAGGGGGCAAAAGTCGTCCTGTCGGACGTGCGTTTCTCTATTGAAGCAGGGGAGCGAATCGGTCTCCTGGGCCCGAACGGCGCCGGCAAATCCACCCTGGTGAAAACACTGGTGGGCGAGCTGGAACCCTTCAGCGGCGAGCGCAAGGCGCACAAGGACCTGAAGATCGGCTACTTCGCCCAGCACACGGTGGAAAGCCTGCGCGAGGG
>DATJCF010000307.1:0-4846 GCA_035514935.1 Rhodanobacter sp.
GCATCGGGCACCAGCAGTTCGGCGGCGGCCGAGGGTGTGGGCGCGCGCAGGTCGGCCACGAAGTCGGCGATGCTGAAATCGATTTCGTGGCCCACGGCCGAAATGACCGGAACCGCGCTGGCATGGATGGCCCGCGCCACGGTCTCCTCGTTGAACGCCCACAGGTCTTCCAGCGAGCCGCCGCCGCGGGTCAGCAACACCACGTCGTAGCGGGCGCAGGCCGAGGCCTTGCGCAGCATCGCCACGATCGCCGGCGGCGCTTCGCGGCCTTGTACCGGTACCGGCAGCACTTCGACGTGGGCCAATGGCCAGCGCCGTGCCAGCACGCTCAGTACGTCGCGCACCGCCGCGCCGGTGGCCGAGGTGATCACGCCGATGCGCCGCGCGTAACGCGGCAGTGGGCGCTTGCGCGAGGGGTCGAACAGGCCTTCCGCGTTGAGCCGGGCCTTGAGTTGCTCGAACTCCCGCTGCAGCGCGCCTTCACCCGATGGCTCCATGTATTCGGCCACCAGCTGGAATTCGCCGCGCGGCTCGTACAGGCCGACTTTGGCGCGCACCATCACCTGCATGCCATCGACCGGGCGGAAGCGCAGCGTCGACGCCTTCATCTTGAACATAGCGCAGCGCACCTGGGCGCCGCTGTCCTTCAGGGTGAAGTACACATGGCCGGAGGCGGGACGGGCCACGTTGGACAGCTCGCCCTCGATCCACACCTGCGGCAGCGCATCGCCCAGCAGGTCGCGCACCAGCCGGTTGAGCGAACTGGGCGTCAGGACATGGCGGGGAGTGCTGTCGTCAAAGGCGGGCATGGAACGGCGAGCCTATCACGCGCCGTCGGATCTAGTCCTGTAGAAACATCCGCTTGGCGCAGCTTTCTGAGAGATTGCTTTGAACAGGCCGCCTCCTGCCTCAACTGCTCTTGCCTGGCGCCGGGCGGCGCCGACCGCGATACACGCGCCAGGCGGCAATGCCCAGGTTCAACGCAAACCAGGCGGCCAGCACGCCGAGCGGCCAGCCGACCCAGGCGGGCCACAACAGCGACACCACGGCCAGCAAGGTCAGCCCGGCGGTGCCGGCGAACAGCGGACCGCTGGGGGTGTCGCCCAGCACGCGGCGATTGCTCAGCACGGCGCCCACGGTATTGGCGATGCGCAATGCACCCACCGCGGCACGGCTGGAACTGCCGCCGGCGTGGCGCACCCGGCGCGGCCGATCCTGGCTGCTGCGCACGCGCTCGCTGCCGGGGCGCTGGTGGCGGCGTGGCGCCAGCACGATCTCGGTGGCGTTTTCCAGGTCGCGCTCGTACTGCGCGGCCAACTGGCCAGCGAAGCCGGCGTCCTCCACCGAGACGTCGATCTCGCGGTTGCTCAGCCAGCTGGCGATATTGAGGTTGGACGAGCCCACCCGCGCCCACTGGCCGTCGGCCACCGCCGTCTTGGCGTGCAGCATCGAACCGTTCCACTCGAACACGCGAATGCCGGCCTTCAGCAACGGCCGGTAGCCCGAACGCGACATGCTGGCCACCACGGGAATATCGCTGTTGCCCGGCACCAGCAGGCGCACGTCCACGCCGTCGCGCGAAGCCGCCACCAGCGCCTGCACGTAAGGCGCCAGCCCAACGAAATAGGCATCGGTAAGCCACAAGGTCTTGCGCGCCATCGAGGCAATCAACTGATCGAGCCGGTACATGCCGGCGCTGGCCGGCTGGGTGGCGATCACCCGCAGGGCGACTGAACCGGCGGGCTCGGCGGGTTCCGGCAGCGGCTCAAACGGGGCCAGCGGGGTGCCGATGCCGCCCCAGCTTTGTGCGAACGCGGCCTCCATTTCGGCCACCGCCGGACCGCGCAGCGCCACGCCGGTATCGCGCCACGGCGGCACATCACGCGCAGGATCGCCCAGCCACTTCGCGCTGATACACACGCCGGAGAGAAACCCAAGCACGCCATCGACCACCAGCACCTTGCGGTGGTCGCGGCTGAGCCAGCCGAACGATTGCCCCAGTTGCGGTGGATTGAACACCCGCACTTCGCCACCGGCCGCGCGCAACGGTGCCCAGAAGCGGCTGCGCGACTGGCCGAGGCAACCTATCCAGTCCACCACCACTTTCACCAGCACGCCGGCTTGTGCCCGCTCGACCAGGGCGTCGCGGAAGGCGCGGCCCACGTCGTCGTCGCGGATGATGTAGTTCTCCAGCAGCACGCGCTGCTGCGCGCCGCGGATCGCCGCCAGCCAGGCCTCGTAGTGGGCGGCGGCATCGATCAGCAACTCCACCGCGTTGCCATTGAGCAGCGGCGCACCGGCGGTGCGGCTCAGCGCCTGTTCGGCCAGCAATCGGCTCGGCGTGGTGGGGATGAGCGGTAGCGATGACATGGCCCGAGTGTAAGCGAAGCCTTGTTGACGTAGCGCCATCGCCGCGCGGTGCTTCTGGCATGATCGCAGGCATGCCGATCCGTCGCCTTTACGCCGATACCGCCACCTGCGCGCAGCAGGTGGCCGATGCGCTTGGCCCGGACCTGCGCGTGGCCGCGCCATTGGGGCTGGGCAAGCCGCATGGCCTGCTCAACGCGCTGTACGCGTTGACCGCCGCGGACACCACCCGGTCGATGCGCTTGTACACGGCGCTGTCGTTGACGCGTCCGCAACCCAAGCCGGGGCTGGAAGCGCGTTTCCTCGAACCGTTCCTGCTGCGGCATTTCGGTGCCGATCAGGTTGACCCGCACTACGCGATCGACCAGGCGCGCGATGCCTTGCCGCCCAACGTGGAGGTCCACGAGTTCTACCTGCAGTCGGGCGCGATGCTGCATTCGGCCAGCGCGCAGCGCAGCTACATCAGCCAGAACTACACCCACGTGGCGCGCGACCTGGTGCTGCAGGAGATCAACCTGCTGGTGCAGCTGGTGGCACGGCGCGACGGCCCCGACGGCGTGCACTACAGCCTGTCCAGCAACCCCGACCTGACCCTGGATTTCCTGCGACTGACGCAGGCAGCCGGCAAGCCACGACCGTTGTGCGTGGCCGTGGTACATCCGGATCTGCCGTACATGAGTGGCGCGGCCGAAGTGCCCGAAAGCTTCTTCGACATCGAGCTGCGGCCGGAAACCTCGCCACCGCTGTTCGCGCTGCCGCGCCTGCCGCTGGACGTGGCCGAATACGCGCTGGGCTTGCACGCGAGTGCGCTGGTGAAGGATGGCGGCTGCCTGCAGATCGGCATCGGCGCATTGTCCGATGCGCTGGTCAAGGCGCTGCTGTTGCGCCAGCGGTCCAACAGCGCGTGGCGCGGCGCGCTGGCGTCGCTGGATGCGGGCGGCAACACGCGCACGATGGCTGGCTACCTGGGTGGCACGGCGCCGTTGGTCACTGGCCTGTACGGCGCCAGCGAGATGGTGATGGACGGCTTCATGCACCTGCAGCGCGGCGGCATCCTGAAGCGCCGCAGCTGGGACAACCTGGCGCTGGAACGCGCCTCCGTCGCGGGTCGCCTGAATCCGGCGACGCCGGGCGGGCATTACCTGCGCGGCGCGTTCTTCCTGGGTTCGCGCGAGCTGTATGCGTGGCTGGGCGGGACCGAGGCGGCCGATCCCGATGCGATCGACATGTGCCCGGTGTCCCACGTCAACCAGTTGTACGGCGACCACCAGACGCTGGCTGCCTTGCAACGGCGCGGCGCGCGCTTCTTCAACACCTGCATGATGGCCACGCTGCTGGGCGCGGCGGTTTCGGACACGCTGGAGGAGGGTGCGGTGGTCAGCGGCGTGGGCGGCCAGTACAACTTCGTGGCGATGGCGCACGAACTGGCCGATGGACGTTCGGTGCTGTTGCTGCGCGCCACCCGTGTGGGCCGCAACGGCCTGGAAAGCAACATCCGCTGGAACTACGGCCAGACCACCATCCCCCGGCATCTGCGCGACATCTACGTCACCGAATACGACGTGGCCGACCTGCGCGGCAAGAGCGACAGCGAGTGCGTGGAGGCGATGCTGTCGATCAGCGACGCCTGCTTTCTCGATGCCCTGTCCGCGGAGGCCAAGGCGCACGGCAAGCTGGCGCCGGATTTCGTGATACCCGCCGCCTGGCGCCGCAACCGCCCCGACTGCCTGCGCCAGTCGCTGGCGCCGCTGCAACGCAAGGGCCTGCTGCCCACATTCCCGTTCGGCAGCGATTTCGATGAAGTGGAGCAGCGGCTGTTGCCGGCGTTGAACTGGCTGAAGGGCTGTGCCATCAGCTGGCGCGGCAAATGGCGGCTGCTGCAGGCCGTGGTCCGGCCCGGCGATGCGGTGGCGGGCGAAGCCGAGGCCTTGCAGCGGATGGGGCTGGCGACGCCAGCGACGTGGAAGGATCGGCTGCAGCAGCGGGTGTTGCTGGCGGCCCTGCGACGGTCCCTGTAGGAGCGACTTCAGTCGCGATGCTCTTTGTCGGGGTCCAGAGAAGAAGCATCGCGACTGAAGTCGCTCCTACAGGTCGTCTCCTCGTCTTCTTCCGTAGCTGGCAGCGGATCATCCATCAACGGCAGCACGGCGGGGCTGTCCAGATCGTCGAACTGCTGGTGATTGACCGCCCAGAAGAACAGCGCCACGGCCACGCCGATGACGATCAGGGTGACGGGGATCAGGATCAGCAGGATGTTCATGCGGAGGTTTCCCGCGTGGGCGTGGGCGTGCCGACCCGCTGCGCGTTGAGCACGACCACCAGCGAGCTCAAGGTCATGCCGATGCCGGCCAGCCACGGCGGCACCAGTCCGAACGCGGCGAACGGCACCGCAAAGAAATTGTAGGCCAGCGACCAGCGCCGGCTCTGGGCCACCACGTGGCGCACCTGTCGCGCGATCACGCGGGCGCTGGCCAGGCCG
>DATJCF010000308.1:0-5192 GCA_035514935.1 Rhodanobacter sp.
TCACGGTGGATTCGCCTTCCACGTCCAGGATGTCGTCGCGTACCTGGAACGCCAGGCCCACGGCGCTGGCGTAATCATCCAGTGCCTGCAGCACGTCGGCATCGCCACCCGCGGCCAGCGCACCGAGTTGCACCGAGGCGCCGATCAGCGCGCCGGTCTTGCAGGCGTGCATATGTTCGAGCTGGGCCAGCGTCAGCGGCTGGCCCACGGCGGCAAGATCCAGTGCCTGGCCGCCGGCCATGCCTTCGGCACCGCAGGCGCGGCCCAGCGTACGCAGCATCGCCATGCCGGTTTCCGGGCTGGTCTGGCGGGTGGTGTCCTCGGCCAGGATCTCGAACGCCAGCGCCTGCAGCGCGTCGCCGGCGAGGATGGCCATCGCCTCGCCGAACACGATGTGGCAGGTGGGGCGGCCGCGGCGCAGCGCATCGTCGTCCATCGCGGGCAGGTCGTCGTGCACCAGCGAATAGGCGTGGATCAGTTCGACCGCGCAGGCGGCCGCATCCAGTTGCGGGCCGTCTTCGCCCAGTGCCTGTGCGGCGGCGTACACCAGCAGCGGGCGCAACCGCTTGCCGCCACCGAGCACGGCGTAGCGCATCGCGCGGTGCAGGTCGGCGGGGGACTGGTCGGCGGGTGGCAGGCGGTGATCCAGCGCCTGTTCGGCGCGCAGGATCAGCGCTTCAAGATTCGGGTTCAAACGGCTGGGCGTTGTCGGGGGCATCGGGATCAAGCAGCAGGCGCACGCGCAACTCGGCCTGCTCCAGCGACTGCTGGCAGTGGCGGTAAAGGCCGATGCCGCGCTCGAAGGAGGTGAGTGATTCGTCCAGACTCAGTTCGCCACCTTCCATCCGTGCCACCAGTTGCTCCAGCTCATCCAGCGAATGCTCGAAGTCGGCGGCGGGCGGTGTTTCGGATGCGGGAGCGGTCTTGGCCATGGCCCGCAACGCTAACGCAGTGACTGCAGGGAATCAATCCGCGTGAGCATGCGCCGCGGGCGCGTGAGGGCTTTCAGCGACCGGGTCGCCACTGCGGCCGGCCACCGGCTTGCTGGAAAAGTGCCGCGCCGCGGGCGCTGGTCCAGCGGTCGGCAACGGCCACCAGTTCGTCGTCGACATACAGCAGCGGACAGGCCGGGCGGCGCCAGGGCGGCATCATGTCCTGCTGGAACAGGTCGCGCAATTCGCGCGTGTGCGCATCGCCCGCCGGTTTGATCCGTTCGCCACCGCGGCGCAGGCGCACGGTGATCGGCGGGTCGAGCTGTGCACTTTGCGGCAGACGCAGTTCACCGCCGTCGGGCAGATGCAGGGGTTCGCCGCGCCACTCAGCCTGCCATTGCGGATCGATGGTTGCCGATGGCGTCACGCTCCATAGGCGTCCTCGCCAGATATGCAACTCCGTGCCGTGCCAGCGGATACAGGGCAATTTTCCGGGCCGCGATTCGCGCAGTTGCCGTTCGATCTGCTGGCGCTGCACCGTGGTGGGCGCGGTCAAGCCGCGCGAGTGCAGCCAGTGATCGAGCAGCGGATCGCGCAGCGCCGGCACGAGGGCGAGCCAGGCATGGGCGTCGAGGCTGTCCGTGCCCGGATCGCGCAGGCGCTCCAGCGCCTCCAGCCATTGCGAGCGCAAGGCATCGGCGGCGGCGCGACTCAGCGCGGCGCTGTGCAGGATCGAATCCGCCGCGTGTGGCCAGTGGGCGTGCAGTCGCGGCAGGATCTCGTGGCGCAGATAGTTGCGCGCCAGATGGATGTCGGCATTGCTGGGGTCCTCGATGAACGCCAGCCCGTGCGCCTCGACGTAGGCGCGCAGTGACGCCCGCGGCACGTCCAGCATCGGTCGCCACAATTGACCATGGCCAAGCGGCCGCAACGTGCGCATCGCGCCGAGCCCGTCGGGACCGGCACCGCGCAGGAGTTTCAGCAGCACGGTTTCCACCTGGTCGTCGCGATGGTGGGCCAGCACCAGCCGTTCGCCTTCGCGCAGATGCGTGGCGAACGCCTGGTGACGGGCGTGTCGGGCCGCCGCTTCCAATCCGTCACCACGGCCGCCCTCGACCTGCACGCGCGCCACCTCGCAAGGCACGCCCCATGCCTCGCCGAGCCGCTGGCAGTGCGCGGCCCAGGCCTCACTGTCATGCTGCAAGCCGTGGTTGACGTGCAAGGCCCGCAGGCCGTTCGCACGCGCCTGTGGCAGTTGCGCCAGCGCGTGCAGCAGGGCGGTGGAATCGGCGCCGCCACTGAACCCCACGCACAGCGGCACCGGTTCGATCGCCGCCAGGCAGGCGGCGAGATGTTGCTGCAGGGCGTCGCTCATTTCCTGGCGTGCGACCGCACGTAGATGTGCTTGCCGTTGCCGACCTGCCGCTCCTCGGCGTCGAACAGGCCGATCGCGCCGATCAGCCCGCTGAGTTTGGCGTAGCCGTAGTTGCGCGAGTCGAACTCCGGCGATTGCTTGTTGATGTTCTGGCCGACACGCGAGAGTTGCGCCCAGCCCGTGTCGTCGTCGGAGGTGGCTTCGATGGCATTGCGCAGCAGGTTCACCAGGCGCGTATCGCCGCGCAATTCCTTGGACGAGCGCTGCTTCGGCGCTGCCCCGGTTTCGGCGGAAGCGCTGCTGGCCAACACATCGGTGTAGATGAACTTGTCGCAGGCGGCCACGAATGGCGTCGGTGTCTTGCGTTCGCCGAAGCCGTAGACGAACAGGCCCGATTCCCTGATGCGCCCGGCCAACCGGGTGAAATCGCTGTCGCTGGAGACGATGCAGAAGCCGTCGAAGCGGTTGGTGTAGAGCAGGTCCATCGCATCGATGATCATTGCCGAGTCGGTGGCGTTCTTGCCGCTGGTGTAGCCGAACTGCTGGATCGGCTGGATCGATTGGGTCAGCAACTGGTCCTTCCAGCCACGTAGCTGCGGACTGGTCCAGTCACCGTAGGCGCGCTTGACGTGGGCGGTGCCGTATTTGGCCACCTCCGCCAGCAGCCCTTCCGCCAGCGATGGCTGGGCGTTGTCGGCGTCGATCAATACGGCAAGTTTGGCGGCGTCGTGGGCCATGACGTTCTCCGTCGAAGGATGCGCCGATGGTAACGCCGCGCCGCGCTGCCGGTGGGAGCCATCTGCGCGCGCCCCTTTCCCGAATCCCGATCTTGACTATTCCTGATACGCGCCGTAACCGCGCAGACGCTTGTAGCGCTGTTCCAGCAGGTCGGTCGTCGGCATCGCCTGCAGCTGGTCGAGCTGATTCAGCAGTACGGCCTTGAGCCGGATCGCCATCGAGCGAGGATTGCGATGGGCGCCGCCCAGCGGTTCACGCACCACCTTGTCGACCAGTCCCAGTTCCAGCAGGCGCGGGGCGGTCATGCCCAATGCCTCGGCGGCATCCTTGATTTTATCGGGGCTCTTCCAAAGAATCGAAGCGCAACCCTCCGGGGTGATCACCGAATAGGTCGAGTACTGCAACATCAGCGTGCGGTCGCCGACGCCGATGGCCAGCGCGCCGCCGGAACCGCCTTCGCCAATCACCGTGCAGATGATTGGCACCTTCAGCTCGGCCATTTCCAGCAGATTGCGGGCAATCGCCTCGCTTTGCCCGCGTTCCTCGGCACCGATGCCAGGATAGGCGCCCATGGTGTCGATGAAGGTAAACAGCGGAAGCTGGAAGCGCTCGGCCATCTTCATCAAGCGTAGCGCCTTGCGATAGCCCTCTGGCCTCGGCATGCCGAAGTTGCGCTTGATCTTGCCCTTGGTGTCGCGGGCTTTCTGGTGACCAATGATCATCACCGGCCGGCCGTCGATGCGGCCCAGGCCACCCACGATGGCGCCATCGTCGGCATACATGCGATCGCCGGCCAGCTCGTGGAATTCCTCGCACATCACGCCGATGTAGTCGAGCGTGTACGGCCGCGCCGGGTGGCGCGACAGCTGGGTCGTCTGCCAGGAATTGAGGTTGCGGAAAATCTCCGCCGTCTTGATCTTCAGCTTCTCGCGCAGACGGCCGACTTCCTCGTCGATATTGAACGCCTGGCCATCGCTGGCGTGGCGCAGCTCCTCAATTTTCGCGTCCAGTTCGGCGATGGGTTGTTCGAAGTCGAGGAAGTTGGGATTCATCCGTTTTCATTCATGAACGATAGCCCCGCAGTATACCGCCATGGTCGGTTTTCACGGGAACGCGACCGTATGGCGGCGTTCATCGTCCAACCCCCGACAACATGCTGGCCCGACCCGGTTTTGCGCTATCGTCGGAGCCCCCGATTTTCGCCCCGGAATCCTTATGGCCATCGACAACGCCAAGCTCGACCGCATCGTGGCCGAGGCCCGCCGCAACGCCGAACAGCGCGAACTGGGCTATCGCGAGCGGGCGCTGAAAATGTACCCCTGGGTGTGCGGCCGCTGCGCTCGCGAATTCACCCGCGCCAACCTGCAGGAATTGACCGTCCACCACCGCAACCACGACCACGATTTCAACCCGCCGGACGGCAGCAATTGGGAGCTGCTGTGCGTGTATTGCCATGACAACGAACATTCGCGGCACATCGACCACGTGCGTGGCGGGGTGATGGCGGTCGACGAGGCGCCGGCGGCCACGGGGAATCCGTTCGCCGATCTGAAGGCGATGATGGAGCGGAAAGTGTAGGAGCGCACCCTGTTCGCGAACAGCGGGCATCGCCCGCCCGCTGACCTGAAAAGCATCGCGCACAGGGTGCGCTCCTACCCGGTCAAGGCAATCGTCAGTCCTGCTGCTTGACGATGCGCAGGCGGGCGGCTTCGATGCCGGGCATGGCGCGCACGGCGCGGAGCAGGTCGGGGACGGCGTCCACGCGCCACTCGTCGCCGAGTTCCAGGTCGGCCTGGGCGGCGCCGTTGCGATAGTTGTGCAGGATAACGGTGGCGCGGCCACCGCGATAGCCGGTGAGCACCTGCTGCAGCTGGGCGGGGAAATCGGGGCTGATGCCGTCGAGCTTCAGGCGCAGCAGGCGGGCGTGCTTGTGGCAGGCCTCGGCCAGTGAGAGCGCGCTGCGGGCGCGCAGCTGGAAACCGCCGCCGGAGAAATCGTCGATGCGCAGGCCACCTTCGACGATCAGGATCTGGTCGCGGGTGAGCAACGGCGCGATCTGCTGGTACAGCTCGCCGAAGAAACTCACCTCGATGCTGCCGCTGCCGTCCTCGATACGCACGAACGCATCGCTGTCGCCGCGTTTGCGC
>DATJCF010000309.1:0-3302 GCA_035514935.1 Rhodanobacter sp.
GGCACTGGATCCCGCCGACGTGCAGGCAACGCTGCTGGAGTTGTCCGCGCGCAGCGTGGTGGCGGCGATCGACCGGCACGCCGCAAGCGCCGGCGAAGTACTGGCCTGCGGCGGCGGCGTGCACAACGGCGCGCTGATGCATCGACTGGGCGAGTTGCTGGCGCCGCGCGCGTTGTTCAGCACCGCGCGCGAAGGCGTCGATCCGGATTACCTGGAAGCCACCGCCTTTGCCTGGCTGGCGCGGCAGCGCGTACTGGGGCTGCCTGGCAACCTGCCGGCGGTTACCGGCGCACGCGGGCTGCGGGTATTGGGTGCGTTGCACGCGGCACCCGCCAACGACGCGCCAGCTGGTTAGCATAGGCCCCATGACGACCACAGCCTCGCGCGGCTCCCCGGGCATTCTTGCCTCGCTCAAACCCTATCTGGAGCCCGCGCCGATCGGTGCGCTGCTGCTGGGGGTCTCCTCCGGTTTTCCCTACGCCATGATCGGCGCCACCTTGACCACAAGGCTGGCGCAGGACGGTATCGACAAACGCAGTGTGACCGCGTTTTCTCTGGCGTTTCTGGTCTACAACCTGAAATTTCTGTGGGCACCGGTGGTGGATCGGGCGCGCCTGCCGTTGCTGGGCAGGTACGGGCAACGTCGCTCGTGGCTATGGCTGACGGCGCTGGCGGTCGCGGCGTCGGTAGTCTTTCTGGGTGTGGTCAGCCCGCAGGCCAGTCTTGAGACGGTGGCGCTGGCGGCCGTGCTGGTCGGCGTGGCCGGCGCCACGTTCGACATCGTGATCGACGCGTACCGGATCGAGATACTGCAACCACGGCAACTGGGTGTTGGCTCGGGCATGTCGCAGTACGGCTGGCGGATCGGCTCGGTGAGCGCCGGCGCCATCGCGCTGCTGGTGGCCGCGTCATCGGGCTGGGCGCTGGCGTATACGCTGTGTGCGTTCCTGGTGCTGCCGGCCGTGTTCGTGGGTTTCTGGCTGGGCGAGCCGGCCCGCCATCGCGATCCCATTCCGGTGAAGGGACTGGGTGTGGCGCTGTCGTCGGCGGTGGGGCCGTTGGCGGAATTTTTCCGCCGCAGTGGCGCGTGGCTGGTGCTGCTATTCGTGCTGATCCACAAGATTGGCGACACGCTGGCCAACCTCACGGTGCGCCTGCTGCTGCAGGACCTGCACTTCAGCAACGAGGAAATCGCCACCTACGACGTGGGCTTCGGTTTCGTCGCCTACCTCATCGGCATCTTCATCGGCGGCATGCTGTACGTGCGGCTGGGGATGAAGCGCGCGGTGCTGCTGAGCCTGGTGTTGATGGCGGTGTCCAACCTGTCGTTTGCCGCGCTGGCGCACATGGGCCACAACAACGACATGCTGGCGTTCACGATCGGCTTCGAGAACATCGCCAGCGGCATCGGTGGCGTGGTGGTGGTGGCGTACCTGTCGGCGCTGTGCAACCTCTCGTACACGGCGTCGCAATACGCGCTGCTGTCGGCGGCCGCCTCGGTGGTGGGCCGGCTGGTGACCGGCACCACGGCCGGCGGCATGATCCAGAGCATGGGCTACGTGGACTTCTACCTGATGACGACCGTAGTGGCGCTGCCGGGCGTGGCGCTGTTCGGCTGGATGATGCATCGCGGCCTGGTCGACCGCGCCATCGCCGAGGTCGACGTTCGCGCCTCGGCCTGATCAGGTGCCCGATCAGTCGGCGTAGTCGACGATATACGGCGCGTGGTCGGAGAAGCGCTGGTCGCGGTAGATCGAGCAGTCCAGCAGCCGCTCGCGCAGCGACGGCGAGCACACCTGGTAATCGATGCGCCAACCCACGTTGTTGGCGCGCGCCTGGCCGCGGTTGGACCACCAGGTGTATTCCACCGCCTCGGGCCGGATCGAGCGGAAACTGTCGACCCAGCCGCGCTGCAGGAACAGCAGATCCAGCCACGCACGCTCCTCGGGCAGGCAGCCGGAGTTTTTCTGGTTGGAGTTCCAGTTCTTGATGTCGTTCCTGGTGTGCACGATGTTCCAGTCGCCGCAGATCACGTAGTCGCGACCGCTCTTCAGCCACGCGTCGAAGATCGGCGTGATCCACTCCATCGCCTTGAACTTGAACTGCTGCCTTTCGTCGCCGGAGGAGCCGGACGGAAAGTACAGCGACACTACCGACAGGTTGCCGAACCGCGCCTCGATGTAGCGGCCCTCGTTGTCGAATTCATCCCAGCCCAGCGAGGTCAGCACCTCGTCCGGTTCGCGCCTGGCGTAGATCGCCACGCCGCTGTAGCCTTTTTTGCTGCTGGCATCGCGGTAGAAGCAGTGATGGCCGTCGGGGCGGAACATCGGATCGGTCAGTTGATGCTCCTGCGCCTTGGTTTCCTGCAGGCACACCACATCGGCGTTCTGCTCGCGCAGCCATTCGAACACGCCCTTGCTGGCGGCCGAGCGGATACCGTTGGCGTTGAGGCTGATGATGCGCATGGGATCTCCCGAAAGTGATGGTCGATCATAACAATCGCGACGCCGCGGAATTGCCGCCGGACGCCCTGCGCGTAATGCCGGTGGAGCCGCGGCTGCATCACGCCCTGCTGCGCCTGCGCGTGCGGCCCGCGCAGCGCGATCGCGTCGGCGCCATCGCCGACCTGCTCGCCGACGTGACACAGTGTCCGGGCAGCGAGCCGATGGCGATCATGCACGGCGACGCGCCCATCGGTTACTACCGCATCGACGCGAGCGCCCGCAGCGTGGCTGGCCGTGATTTCGCGCAGCCAGCGCGCGGGTTGCGCTCGCTGTTCGTGGATGCCGACTGGCAAGGCCGCGGGCTGGGCGCGCGCGCCGTTGCCCTGCTGCTGGAGGACCTGGCCGTGCGCCATCCGTCCACGCGACTGCTGGTGCTCACCGTCGACTGCGACAACCATGCCGCCACCCGGATGTACCACCACGCCGGCTTCGTCGACGGCGGCGCGCGTTACCATGGCGGCCGTTGCGGGCCGCAGCAATTGTTGTTGCGCGCCCTCCCCTGACCTTTCTGCCGCGAGACCGCCCGTGCACGATTACCAGCGCGACTTCATCGAACTCACCCTGGCGCGCGACGTGTTGCGCTTTGGCGAATTCACCCTGAAATCCGGCCGGCTCAGCCCGTACTTCTTCAACATGGGCCGAATCGATTCCGGTGCCGCGCTGGCCCAGCTCGGCCGCGCCTACGCCGACGCCCTGGTGAATTCGGGCCTCCAGGTCGACATGCTGTTCGGCCCCGCCTACAAGGGCATCGCCCTGGCCGCCGCCACCGCCATCGCGCTGGCGGACCAGCACCAGCGC
>DATJCF010000310.1:0-2327 GCA_035514935.1 Rhodanobacter sp.
CTGCAGGACCAGATCATGGGCCTGATCGCCTCGGGCAGCGAAGCGAGCCTGCTCGATCGCCCCGGCGGCATCTTCGTGCGTCCCGCGCAGCAACTGTCCAGCGAGGATCGGATGGTGGTGCAGGCCAGCGCCCGCATCATCCTGGGCGACACCCGCGGCAGCCTGGCCGAGCAGATCAGCCGCCGCCGCGTGGAAACCCACGCCCCGCGTTTCGAACCGGACCGCACCCGCCGCGCCGCCATCCCCACCGAAACCCTCGCGACCTCGCCCGAGCCGCGCACACTGCAATTGCCCAGCCCGCACGGCGGCTTCAGCGCGGACGGCAGCGAGTACGTGATCGTGCTGCGCCCCGGCGACGCCACTCCGGCACCGTGGTCCAACGTGCTGGCCAACCCGCATTTCGGCACCGTGGTGTCCGAAAGCGGCAGCGCCTACACCTGGGGCGAGAACGCGCACGAATTCCGGCTCACGCCCTGGCACAACGACCCGGTGGGCGACAGCAGCGGCGAGACGATCTACCTGCGCGACGAGGAGACCGGCCAGCACTGGTCGCCCACCCCGCTGCCTCGCCGCGGCCAGGGGGACTACGTGACCCGCCACGGTTTCGGCTACAGCGTGTTCGAACACACCGAGGACGGCATCCACGGCGAGTTGTGGATGTATGTGGCGCTGGATGCCTCGGTGAAGTTCTCGGTGCTGAAACTGCGCAACGACTCCGACCGCCCGCGCCGGCTCAGCATCGTCGGCTACGTCGAATGGCTGCTCGGCGACCTGCGCGAGAAGACCTCGATGCACGTGGTCACCGAGGCCGACCCGGCCACTGGCGCGTTGTTCGCCCGCAACGCCTACAACGGCGAATTCCCCGACCGCGTGGCGTTCTTCGACGTGGACGATGCCGAACGGCGCGTGGCTGGCGACCGCACCGAGTTCCTGGGCCGCAATGGCAGCATGCAGGCGCCGGCGGCGCTGGAGCGTGCACATCTCTCCGGCCGCCTCGGCGCCGGCATGGACCCCTGCGGCGCATTGCAGATGACCGTGCCGCTGGAACAGGGTGAGCAGCGCGAGATCGTGTTCCGACTGGGCCTGGGCCGCGACAGCGCCGATGCGCGCGCCCTGGTGCAACGCTTCCGCGGCACCGGCGCCGCTGCCGAGGCGCTGGAACAGGTACGCGCCCACTGGCAGCGCACGCTGGGCGCGGTACAGGTCAGCACGCCCGATCCCGCGCTGGACATGCTGGCCAACGGCTGGCTGATGTACCAGACCATCGCCTGCCGCTTCTGGGCGCGCAGCGGCTATTACCAATCCGGCGGCGCGTTCGGCTTCCGCGACCAGTTGCAGGATTCGATGGCGATGCTGCACGCGGCGCCGGAACTCAGCCGCGGCCACCTGCTGTTGTGTGCCGCCCATCAGTTCCCCGAAGGCGACGTGCAGCACTGGTGGCACCCGCCGCTGGATCGCGGCGTGCGCACCACCTGCTCGGACGACTACCTGTGGCTGCCGCTGGCCACCAGCCGCTACGTGCTGGCCACCGCCGACACCTCCGTGCTGGATGAGCGCGTGCGTTATATCGAAGGCCGCGCGCTGCATCCCGACGAGGAGTCCTATTACGACCTGCCGCAACCATCGAGCCTCACCGAAACGCTGTACCAGCATTGCGTGCGCGCGATCGAACGCGGCCTGCGTCGCGGCCCGCACGGCCTGCCGCTGATCGGCGGCGGCGACTGGAACGACGGCATGAACCGGGTCGGCGAGAAAGGCCGCGGCGAAAGCGTGTGGCTGGGTTTCTTCAGCTGCGAGGTGATGAACCGCTTCGCCGAGGTGGCACGCCTGCGCGGTGACGGGGCCTTCGCCCAACGCTGCCACGACGAGGTGCAAAAGCTCACCGCCGCCTTGGAACAACACGGCTGGGACGGCGAGTGGTTCCGCCGCGCCTACTTCGACGATGGCACCCCGCTGGGCTCCAGCGAAAACACGGAATGCCGCATCGACGCCATCGCGCAAAGCTGGTCGGTGCTGTCCGGCGCGACCACCCCCGAGCGACAGCAGCAGGCCATGGCATCGCTGGAGCAGCACCTGGTGCGCCGCGACGCCAGCCTGATCCAGTTGCTGGATCCCCCGTTCGACACGTCGCCGCTGGACCCCGGCTACATCAAGGGCTACGTGCCCGGCGTGCGCGAAAACGGCGGCCAGTACACCCACGCCGCCATCTGGACCACCATGGCCTTCGCCGAACGCGGCGACCACGCGCGCGCGTGGGAACTGCTGCGCATGATCAACCCGCTCAGCCACACCGGCGACGCCGCCCAAATGGACGTCTACAAGGTCGA
>DATJCF010000311.1:0-1759 GCA_035514935.1 Rhodanobacter sp.
CTGGCGCACCTGGCGCAGTTTCTCCAGCGCGGTGGGGATGAATTTCTGCCCGCCGAAACCCGGGTTGACCGACATGATGAGGATCATGTCGAGCTTGTCCATCACGTAATCGAGATGATCCAGCGGCGTGGCCGGGTTGAATACCAGCCCGGCCTGGCAGCCCGAGTCCTTGATCAGCCCCAGCGTGCGATCGATGTGCTCGCTGGCTTCGGGGTGGAAGCTGATCAGGCTGGCGCCGGCCTTGGCGAAATCCGGCACGATGCGATCCACCGGCTTGACCATCAGGTGCACGTCGATCGGTGCCGTGATGCCGTATTTGCGCAGCGCGCCCAGCACCATCGGGCCCATCGTGAGGTTGGGCACGTAATGGTTGTCCATCACGTCGAAATGCACCCAGTCGGCACCGGCCACCAGCGCGGCCGCGGTGTCCTCGCCCAATCGCGCGAAATCGGCGGCGAGGATGGAGGGGGCGATGATTGGGGCTTGCTTGGTCATTGGAGGGCCGGGAATGGGGAATCGGGAATGGGAAGTTCACGAGGTCCGTGAGGAATACGGTAATCATGATGCTCTGAAACCGATGTATCCAGCCGGCACGTCACGGCCAGGCGCCCCAACCGATTCGCTATTCCCCAGTCCCTCACTTGAACCCGCGCGCTTCCTTGATCCGGTCGTACGCCGCGTTGATCTCGCTGGCGCGTGACTCGGCGCGCTTGCGCATGTCGTCGGGCAGGTCGCCCAGGCGATCGGGGTGATGTTCGGAAATCAGCTTGCGGTAGGCGCGCTTGATCGCACGATCGTCGGCGTTGCGGTCGACACCCAGCACGGCATACGGGTCGGGGCCCTGACTGGAGCGTTGCGGCGGCACGTAACCGCCACCCGGGCCCGCGCCCGGGCCACGACGGCCGGGGCCGCTGTTCCAGGCGTAGCCCTTCATCGCCATCAGCGCCATCAGCTCCATGTCGCTGACGCGCAGCGCGAACGCCAGCTGGCGCAGGATGGCCATCTTCTCCGGCGGCGGGTTGCCTTCGGCCAGCACGGTTTCGATCACCACATCCAGCACCGGGAAGGCGTGGTCGCGGCGCATGCCCACCCACTGGCGCAGCTCGTTGATGGTGCGGGTGACGTCGAATTCCGGCTGCTTGCCCACGTTGAAGCTGGTGGCCGCCTGCTTGCGCTGCTCGGTGCCCAGGCCCATGCGGCTCATCAGGCGCTCGGCGATGGCGATTTCCGCCTCCGACACGCGGCCATCGGATTTCGCCACCGCGCCCAGCAGGGTGAACAGCGGCCCCACGAACCCGCCCGCCTCCGGCGTGGCGCGCTTGCGCTGGCTGTGGCGCAGGTTGTCGAAGATGAAGCCGATGACGGCGCCGGTGATCGCGCCGGCGCCGTGGCCGATCAGCAGGCCGAAGAACGTGAACCACAAGGTGTACGAGTAACTCATGGCTGCGCCTGCCGCGCGGTGGGCTGCGCGCTGTACCAGCGCGCCAGTGCGTCGAGGTCGGCGGCGCTGAGGGCACCGATGGCGGTGCGCATCACCGGCGCGTCACGGCGGCCGTCGCGATACTGCGCCAGCGCGTCGCGCAGGTAGTCGAGCCGCTGGCCGGCCAGGTTCGGCACCCCGGGCATGGTGGCTTCGCCGTTGGCGCCGTGGCAGGCCGCGCACAAGCCCAGCCGCGCGGGGCGCGGCACGGGTTGGGCGCAAAGCGTGGAAGCGGCGACAAGACATAGTCCCGCGAGCAATGAAATTCGCATCGGCAAC
>DATJCF010000312.1:0-16009 GCA_035514935.1 Rhodanobacter sp.
CAGCACGAAGTCGGAATAGCGCTCGGTCAGGTAGTGCTTGATCTGCGCATCGCTCTTGCCCACCTGCATCAGTGCGAACACCGCGCGTCGCAGGTCGCGCGCCAACTCGGCATTGGAATCAGCAAGGCTCTCGTTCTGGCACACCATGCAGCGCAGCTGTTTCGTCAGGTGCTGGAAACGCACCTCTTCGACCCGGCTCTTGAACGGCAGGGGATCGATCGCCTGGGCGCTGGCCCAGCCGCTGACCGCGAACAAGGCAAGCAGGCACCACAACAGGCGCGTCATGGCGCCTCCCTGCGCAACGCGGCGATCGCCGGCGCGAGTTCGGTGGCGATCACCTCGGCGGTAAACGGACCGATGTGCTTGTAGCGGATCACGCCGCTGGCATCGACAAGAAAGCTCTCCGGCGCGCCATAAACCCCGAAATCGATCGCGGTACGGCCGCTGCGGTCGGTGATGACCTGGTCGTACGGGTTGCCATGCCGCGCCAGCCACGCCTTGGCGTCGGCCGGGTCATCCTTGTAGTTGTAGCCGATCAGCGGAATGCCGAGCTTGCGGCCCGCGGTCATCAGCACCGGATGCTCCTCGCCGCAGGCGACGCACCAGCTGGCGAACACGTTGACGAGATAGGGCTGGCCCAGCATCGAGGCCTTGCGGAGGCTCTGGGCGGGATCATCCAACCGGGGCAGCACGAAGGCCGGCGCCGGCTTGTTGATCAATGGCGATGGCACCTCGTGCGGATCGTGGTGGCTGTTCCACCAGATGCCAAAACCGAACAGCGCGGTGAGCAGGGCGAAGCCCAGCAGCGGCAGCGTGCGCATCATGCGAGCGACTCCCCAACTGCCGGCGTCGTCACGACCGCCGCCGTGGTGCGCGGATGGCGCAGGCGGCGGTCGGCCGCGGCCACGAAGCCGCCCAGCATCATGAACAACCCGCCGAACCAGATCCAGCGGATGAATGGCTTTTGATACAGCCGCAAGGTCCATGCACCGGCGACATCCCCGCCAGCCATGGGTTCGCCCAGCGCGACGTAGAGATCGCCACGCCAGCCCGCGTTGATGGCCGACTCGGTCTGCACCTGGCCGCGGGGATAGACCCGCTTTTGCGGGTGCATCACGGTCACGATGTCGGCGCCCTTGAGGATCGTCACCGCGCCTTGTTCGGCATGCCAGTTCGGGCCATCGACGCCGTGCACGCCATCGAAGCGGAACGTGTAACTGCCGATGGTCTGCGTCTCGCCGGGCGCCATGCGCACGTCGCGCGTGATGCTCAGTGGCTCGGACAGCAGCACGCCAATCAGGAACACGCCCACGCCCAGGTGGGCCAGCAGCATGCCGGCCATTTCGGCCGGGTAGCGGCTGCCGCGCGGCGCCGCACGCCAGCGCTTCAGCGCGAACAGCACGGTGCCGGTGCCGATCCAGACGGCCGCGGCCACGCCCGCAATCGCCTTCGACTGCCCGTCCACCAGCACCAGCATGACCAGCGCGCAACTGATCGCGCCGATCGCGGCGCGACTGGCGACGCGGGTGAGCGCGACCTTGTCGCCGCGCCCCCAGTGCAGGTGCGGACCGAACGGCAACAGCAGCACCACCGGCAGCATCAACAGCGGAAACAGGAAGCCGAAATACGGCGCACCCACCGACACCTTGCCCAGTTGCAGCGCATCGCTAAGCAACGGAAACAGCGTGCCCAGCAACACCATCCCCGCCGCGGTGGCAAACATCAGGTTGGCGACCAGGATGGCGGTCTCACGCGACACCAGCGCGAAAGGTTTCCCCTGGCCGATCATTTTCGGCGAGCGCACCGCGTAGAGCAGCAACGAGCCGCCCACCACGACGCCCAGAAAGATCAGGATGAACACGCCGCGGCGCGGATCGGATGCGAACGCATGCACCGAGGTCAGCACGCCCGAGCGCACCAGGAAGGTGCCCAGCAGGCTCAGCGAGAACGCGAAGATCGACAGCAGAATCGTCCAGGCACGAAACGAGCCGCGCTTCTCGGTGATCGCCTGGGCGTGGATCAACGCCACGCCGATCAACCACGGCATGAAGCTGGCGTTCTCCACCGGGTCCCAGAACCACCAGCCACCCCAGCCCAGTTCTGCATACGCCCACCAGCTGCCAGCCACGATGCCGCCGGTAAGAAAGCCCCACGCCGCGTTGGTCCACGGCCGCGCCCAGCGCACCCACGCCTGCTCCAGTTCGCCGCCGAGCAGGGCGGCGATCGAGAACGCGAAGGCCACCGAAAAGCCGACGTAACCCATGTACAGCACGGGCGGGTGCAAGGTCATGCCGGGGTCTTGCAGCACCGGGTTCAGATCCGCGCCATCGAGCGGCATCGGCAGCAACCGCATGAAGGGGTTGGAGGTGAACACGATGAAGGCGAGGAAGCCGAACGCCACCAGACCGAGCACACCCAACACCCGCGCGGCGAATGCTGGCGGCAGTTGCCGGCTGAAAGCGGCCAGCGCCACGGTCCATAGATTGAGGATCAGGATCCACAGCAACAGCGACCCCTCGTGCGCGCCCCACACCGCCGCAACGCGGTAATACCAGGGCAGGGCCAAATTGGAATTGTCGGCCACGTAGGCGATGGAGAAATCGAAGGTGGCGAAGCCGTAAGTGAGAATGACGAAGGCCGCCGCCACGAAAACCGCCTGACCCGCGGCGGCCGGGCGCGCCACCGCCATCAACGACGGGTTGCCGCGCCAGGCGCCGACGATCGGCAGGACGCCCTGCACCGCGGCAAGCAGCAGGGCAAGAATCAGGGTGAATTGACCCAGTTCGGGAATCATCGGGAGGTATCCGGTTGGGCGTGGCGGCGCTGCTTCTGGGCCTTGGCCATGGCGTCCTTCAGCTCCTTTGGCATGTAGGTTTCGTCATGTTTGGCCAGCACTTCGGTGGCGACGAAGCGGTCACCCGCCATGTAGCCGGTGGCGATCACCGACTGGTTATCGCGAAACAGGTCCGGCAGGATCCCGGTGTATTCCACCGCCACCGCGCCATCGGCATCGATCACGGTGAAACCGACCTTCAACGAAGGTGGCGCGCGATGGATCGACCCGGCCTTGACCATGCCGCCCAGACGAAACGTTCGATATCCGGCCGCCGCCTGCTGCTGCACCTGACTGGGCGTGAACAGGTAATTGACGTTTTGCTGCAGGGCGAACACCGCCAATCCGATCGCGGCGGCGGCCGCCGCAAGCACCAGCAGCACGATGACCAGGCGGCGTCGGCGTGTCGCGTTCATGCGCGCCCTTCATGCCGCGTCTGCCGGCGGATCAGGCGCGCGCGCAATTCGCGCAGCTGACGCCGGTGGCGTATGGCCGTCGAGAGGAAGTCGGCGGCGAGCAAGGCAATAAATGCGGCGTACGCCGGCCACACGGCGGTGGCGTAGCCGCCCATCGCGAAGAAGCTGCTCATCGACCGCCCTCCGCTGCGGCGATCCGGTGCACCCAGTCCTTGCCGCTTTCCAACGCCAGCAGGTCGGTGCGTACGCGACCGCACAGGCTGGCCAGATAGTAGAGCTTGGTCGCGACCACCATCGTCAGCAGGGGCCACAACATCGCCGCGTCGATCCGCGAAGGCCCCAGCACGTTGACCGTGGAACCCTGGTGCAAGGTGTTCCACCAGTTCACCGAGAAGTGCACGATGGGCACGTTGATGACGCCGATGATGGCCAGGAAGGCGGCGGCGCGCGCGCCCTGGCGCCGATCCTCGAACGAGCGGTACAGCCCGATCACGCCCAGGTACAGAAACAGCAGCACCAGCTCGGATGTCAGCCGTGCGTCCCAGGTCCACCAGGTGCCCCACATCGGCCGGCCCCAGAGCGAGCCGGTGATCAAGGTGATGAGGGTGAACGTGGCGCCGATCGGCGCCGACTCCATCGCCACCACCTCGGCGACCTTGATCCGCCACACCAGCGCGGTGAAGGCGGAAGTAGCCATCACGGCGTAGGCAAACAGGCTCATCCACGCGCTGGGCACGTGGATGAAGATGATGCGGTAGGCGTCGCCTTGCTGGTAATCCGCGGGCGCGAGGCGCAAGGCGCCATACAGGGCCGGCAATGCCACGGTGAGCGCCAGTACGAGCAGCCATGGGCGACATGCGCCACACCAGCGGTAGGCGGTGGGCGGCGATGCAGCGAGGTGAAGCCAATGGGGGATGATGCGCATGGATGGATTCATCGCCGGGGCGAGCCACGGCAAAAAAGGTGTGGGATGTGGGTGTCGTGCGCAGCGGCAACGCGGCGTTGCCGCCCGCCGCCCGGCGGGCCGGTGAAGCAGTCCTGGAGGCCGGCGTACCGGCCTCCAGGCATGACATCGCCTCAGCGCACGATGATGTTGTCGCCGCGACCCATGGCCGGATCGGCCTCGTTGGTGAACTGCAACACGGCGATCGCACCGGTCAGCGCCTGCCGCAACGAGTGGGAGACGATCGCGTTGGCGCCTTCCTTCGGCGAGCGGATGTCGAAGGTGGCCGCATCGCCCGGTCCGACCACGTACGACTGCATGCCGTGCAGCACGTTCTTCGGATTACCGCTGGGATAGACCGATTCCCAGATGCCGGCGATCGGATGGAACGACGAAAACTCGTTCGGCCCGGCATTCACGAAATAGATGCGTACCAGTTCGCCCGGCTTGGCCTGCAGCATCTTGCTGGCGGTCTCGTCGTGCACCGGGTCATAGCGGAACGGAATGCCGTTGAAGACGACATGGTTCCATTTGTTGGCCATCATCTCCGGCACGTTTTCCGGGTTGGGGTATTGCTCGGACTGCACCAGCACGTATTCGCGATCGGCCTTCGGCATCGTGTTGTCTTTCGGCTCGACCAGGATGGCGCCGTACATGCCGCGCGCCACATGCTGGATCATCGGGTCGGCACCGCAGTGGTAGAAGAACACGCCCGGGTGCTTCGCCACGAAGGTGTATTTGCCGACCGAACCGGGGCTGACGGGTTCGAAGTCGGTCAGCACGTCTTCCTGCGAGGCGTGCATGTCGATCGAATGCGAATTGTGATTGGCCTTGTCGTTGACCAGGGTGACGTTGACCGTGTCGCCCTCGGTGACGCGCACCAGCGGCCCGGGAATTTGCCCGTCGAACGTCCACGAGGTGGCCATCGTGCCCTTGTTGTCGATGGGCAGGCTCACCTCCTTGGCGGTCAGCGTGATGTCGACCGTCCTGGCCTGCAGGCTGCCGGCGGCAACCAGTGCCAGGGCGAGGGCGTAGCTGAGATGCTTCAGTTTCATGGGGTAGCCTTTTGCTGCATTACTGGAGGGGTTCACTTGCTGCCACTCTTGCTGACGACACGCAGGTAGCTGACTAGGCCATCGATTTCCGCGTCGCTGAGCACACCGTCCCAACGCGGCATCAATACCGACTTGTTCACGGCGCCGCCGCCGTCCTTGATGGCTTTGCGCAGCTCGTCATCGGGCGTGTCGCCCATGCCCTTGGTGTCGGTGTGGTCGCGTGGCTTGACCGCCATGGCGGTGCTGTTGATGCCGTTGCCGTCGCGATTGGCGCCGTGGCATTGCGCGCAGTAAGTGTCGTAGACCCTGGCGCTGCGGGTCGTGGCATCGTCGGCGTGTACCGGGAAGGTGGACAGGCCGGCCAGGGACAGGATGCCGGTCAGGCATAGCGTGCGGATGTTCATTGGGCCTCCGTGTGCTTCAGGGTCAACAGGTATCCCGTCAGCTTCTGTACGTCGGCGTCGGTCAGGCCGAGCGTTGGCATCCAGATATGCGGATCGAACTTCTGCGGGTTGTTGATATAGGCCACCACGAAATCCGGTTGCAGGCGGCTGCCGGCGTCGGCAAGTTCCGGACCGGAGAGGCCGCCGCTGCCGGCCTTGACCGAGTGGCAGGACGAGCAGCCGCGCAGCTTGGAAAACAGCATCTTGGCCATCGGGCCGGGTGCCCCGTTCTTGAACGCGCCCTTCTGCACCAGGTCCAGGTCGGTACCGAGCTTCATGAGGGCGTCGGCCGCCGCACCGGCATCGGCCTTGTCGAGTTTTACGTGCGGCGTGAGCTTGCTGCCGTCGATGGTGTCCGCGGTCTTGTCCGCCGAGGCCTTGATCGCCTTGGCATACATGACGCCACCCGAACGAATGGTGGTGGGATTCTGCAGCCACGCTTCGAGCCACTCGCGGTTGAACTTCACCCCCGCGTAGTAGAGGTCGGGCCCCTTGCGCTCCCACAACCGGTCCAGGCTGGCGTCTGCCGGTTTGGTCAGTGCATGACATGACGAGCATTGCTGCTGAAGAACGTCCGTCCCGCCCGCTGCCATGGCGGTATCCGCCATGGCCCCGCCAGCCAACAGCGCAAACAAAATAACTGATAGTGATCGCATGTGATTTGTGCTTCCTGATTACTCGATGATCTGGCCGTGGAACATGCCTTCGTTATAGAAGCCGGGGCCTTTCTTGAGCGATTCCTCGTAATAGAAATTCGGCACGAACTTGTGATCGCCGAGCTCATACCAGGGATCGTTGGGAATGCCCGCGTACTCAATGACCGTCATGATTCCGCCCATCGGCTGCTTGCCATTGAGCGTGTGGGTTTCAATGTGGTCGTGGACCATCCAGCGGCCCGGGTTGTCGGCTTTGAAGATCAGGTCGTAACGTTCGCCCGGACCGATCAGCACGGTGTCCGCCACGATCGGGCTTTTCAGCGGCTGACCATCCTTGAACGCGATCAGGAAATCGTGACCGTGGATATGAATGCTGTGGACTTTGTCGCCCGTTCCGATCAGGCGTATGCGCACCACGTCGCCCTCTT
Source organism: Rhodanobacter sp. (assembly GCA_035514935.1). Classification (GTDB taxonomy): domain Bacteria; phylum Pseudomonadota; class Gammaproteobacteria; order Xanthomonadales; family Rhodanobacteraceae; genus Rhodanobacter. The sequence continues at coordinate 6,775 of DATJCF010000312.1, forward strand.
TCACGCGAATGGGCTGCACTTCGGGATAAGACTTGCCATTAATGGTGAAATAATCGGGCTGGTCGGTAGTCAGGCCACCCGAACCGGGTTTGTCGGCCCATTTGGAGTCCCACTCGGAAAGCATCAGGATAAAGTCCCGGGTGACGGTCTTTTCCAGCGCGGTCGGATGTTTCGGGCGAACGATCAGCGGGCCCCACATGCCTCGCAGGCCCACATGCTCACTGGTGTTGACGTGGCAGTGGTACCAGAGGGTTCCGCTCGGCGCGGCCTTGAAGCGATAGGTGAAACTTTCACCCGGCTGGATCGCCTCCTGCGTCACGCCCGGCACGCCATCCATCTTCCAGTTGTTCTTCTGAAAAAGACCGTGCCAATGGATGGTGTGATTCATGGCGGTCAGGTTGTTTACGGTGATGGTGACATCGTCGCCTTCATCGACGTAAATAAGCGGTGCCGGTACCTGTCCATTGAACGCAAACGTATGGAATTTCTGGTTGTTGACCAGGGTAATTTCCGTATCCTGGATATTCATCTCGAAACTCCGACTCGCGGCGACCGCTGAGTCGGTAACGGCAAGAGCCATCATGGCTATTGCGACGATCAGATGTTTCACGTTTTGGTTTCCTTTCGGGCGTTGGTGAAGAAATTTTTGGCGCACGTTTCCACGCGCGAGCTCGAGAGGCACGCGGGAGTGCTGGGGTATCGGGTTATTTCATTGCGATGGGCGAACCATCGCGAAACGGATAACAGCTAGCCGGAAAGCTCGCTGGTACCGACGGCCCGTTTCCATGAATGGCCTTGCAGGCACAAGGATGGATTCAGGATTTCAGGGCTCGCGGGAGGCTGCGACATCTTGGTCGGATTGGGGATGCACATGGCCGAGGCCAGCTGGCTCAGGTGCGATCGGTGCTGCGGTAGAGAGGCTGTCATCACGTGTATTCAGGCCAGACTGCGACGTAAATGCGCATAAGATGTATATGCAATACATGTTATTCGCATGCGTGTTCTTTCGCAAGAAAAAACGTGACAAAAAGTCGCATTTGTCGAGGCCTGATGCTGCTGTGGCGCGCTCGCAAATCGATTTGTCCGATGCCGCGCCAACGTCACGCATGCGGCTGCGACAATCCGCCCGGAAACCATCGGGCCGCCTGGTTGTCCATTCACCGCCGCCATGACTGACGACGTCTACCATTTGAACAACCTGCATTGGCATTGCGAACGGTCGCGGCACGGGCCACGATGGTGTCGATGCGGTTCATCGTGCTCCGGCCAGTCCGGGGCTGGCTCATCTCGTCGGGGGTTCGGAAGGCAATGCGATGCGTTTGACCACATACACTGACTTCTGCCTTCGGGTACTGATCTATGTTGCCGTGCGACCGGATCCACTGCCCACGATTCCGCAGATCGCCGAGAGCTACGGCATTTCCAGAAACCACCTGATGAAGGTGGTCCACGAGTTGGGCCAAGCGGGCTATTTGACGACCACCCGCGGCAAGGGCGGTGGTATTCGTCTCGCGCGCCCGGCGGAGTCGATGGTGCTGGGCGAGCTGATTCGACAGACCGAACCGGACATGGCGATGACGCCGTGCATGGATCCGCTCGCTGCCGAGTGCGTGATCGTTTCCGCGTGCAAGCTCAAGCGGGCCATGCAGGAAGCCCGCGATGCATTCCTGAATGTGCTCGACGGCTATACGTTGGCCGATCTCGCACAGAATCAGGGCGTGTTGAACCAGCTTTTGTCCGGGTTCGCAGTGGAACAGCCCGCGCGTATCCGAAAGGTCCCGGCGAAGCCGTCTGCCACCTTGGCGCGCAAGCCGAAACCGAAGCCGAAGCCGGGACCGAAACGCGGCCTGTCCTGAGCGAGGCTGCTCGGTACCGGTTCGTGCACCAACGCGCATCAGCGCAGTTTTGCCAGTTGCTCGGGTGTCAGCGCGCCGCTCACGCCGCGCCGCGAACCATCGGCATGGATCACCAGCGTACGCGGCATCTCGCCACCCCATTGCGGATCGATCAGGTAATTGATGCGGTCCGGAGTGGCATCGGCATAGGCGCGTGCGGGCCAATCTTGCATCGCCGCGGTGTGCAGGCGAGCGTCGATCGCCTCGCGTTGGGTGATGCTGTCGGTGGCCACCGTTACCAGTTCGATCTGGCCGGGGTTCGCCTGTTGCAAACGGGCCAGGGTTTGCATGTTGGCTTCGCAATAAGCGCAGTCCAGCGACCACAGCGAGATGATGCGTTCGCCCCGCGCGGGCGGCTGCAACAGCACCTTCACCTCGTCGGCGTGCAAGGCTTGCAGTGAGGCGGCAGCGGACAGGCCTGGTAACGCGCAGGCAAGTAGAAACAACCAGGCTTTCATCGGGACGCTCCGTCGAGCTTGAGCAGTCGGAAGTCGACCGCGGTATTCCACGCCACAAAGGCGCGGCCGTGTTTCAAGAGCAGTTGCGGTGATCCGACATCGCCGGCACTGCGTGCCAGCGTTCGCGGTTCGCTGAAGTGCTTCCCACCATCGTTGGATGTGCGCACGACAAGCGCATAGCCCGATGCATCGACCTGATTCCACGCCAGCCACACGCGCGATCCGTCCGCCGCGACGTCAGCATGCGAGGCACCAGCATGGGCGATTGCCAGCGGGTGACGGGGTGGCCGGCCCGGATTGAGTTGGCCATACCAAATCGTGGCGCCATGCGCCGCTTCGTACCACACGGCATGGCGGACGCCATCGGCGCCAACGGCCAGACCCGGACCTTGATGCGGGCAACCGGCGATCTGCCAGTCACTGAAGGTGGCGCGTTTGACCGTACTGATCTGGCCGTCCGTGCGCAAGGTCGCATACGCGTGGTCGCGCAGGTTGTCGCCCCAGATGCCGCGGAAAAAGCCGGCGATGTCGCCATGCGGTGTCCGCGCCAGTGCAATGCGGCAGCATTCACAGCTGTGGTCCATCAATTTGCGCTCGGGCGCAAAGTGGATGCCGTCATCCGCCCAGCTGTAATACGTGGCCGCGCCTTGATAGGGCTTGCCCGCGGCGCTGGCCGCTTCCAGATCACGCTTGTCGATCCAGGCGATGACCACGCGGCCGTGGCCATCCACGGCCATGCTGTCGAAGCGGTGGGTGATTTCATGGCGGTCGCGATGCACGGTCAACGGGGCGGAGAAATGGTCGCCGCCATCCAGTGAGCGGGCGAAGCGTACAAAGCCGGTCCACGGCTTGGCGCGCGGCTGCGACCAGCTCACGTACAACTCATCGTGCGGGCCGAGCGCGATCTTCGGCCGGTTCTCGCCGTCGGCATAAATCGGCTCGGCGGTCATGTTCACGTTGACCGGCGCGCTGAAGGTGGCGCCGTCATCGTCGGAGCGACGCAGCCGCACATGGCCGTTCGCCGCGTCGACCACGTACAACCGGCCCAGCGTATCGAAGGCCGCGCTGGCGCCCAGCGCCGGGGCGGTGGGTGTCTTCGGCATGTCGTTGGCAAGGGCGGCCAGCGGCAACAGGCCCAGCAAGACCATCGTCAGCTGGCGCAGGAAAGATCCCGGGTGCGCCATCACAGCTCCCAGCGCAGTTGGCCAAACAGCGTGCGGCCGGCGTACGGGTGGTAGACCCAGTAGCGGGCGTTGGTGAGGTTGTCCACGCCGAGCGATGCCGTCCAGCGCGGCGAGTAGCGCCAGCGCAACTTCGCGTCGACCACGGTGAAACGGCTCACCGCGCCGTAGGTATCGACGAAATCGCTGTTGTTCAACGTGCCGTATTGATGGCCGGAATGACGAACGCCGAGTGAGGCATCCCATTGCGGCGCGAAGCGGTAATCGACGAACAGGCTGGCGCGGATTCTCGGGATGCGCGGGAAAGCCTTGCCGTCGGCGCTCGGGTACTGGCGGTCGCGCAATGTCTTGGCGTCGTTGAGGGCGAGGCTGGCGGAGACGTCGAGTCCCGACACCCACACGTCGGTCGCGACCAGTTCGCCTTCGACGCCGCGCACACGTGTCACGTCGATGTTCTGCACGCTGGTGACGGTGGGTGTGACGGTGATATCGGTCTGCGCGTACAGCGCATCGGCGATGCGGTCCTGGAACAGCGACAGGCGCCAGTGGCCCCGGCTCGTCTGCCGGGTCAGGGTCAGGTCGGTGGAGGCGTCGATTTCGGGCTTGAGCCGGGAATTGTTGTTGACGATCGCATTGCCGGAAATCGTGCCCTGGAACAGCTCCGCCACCGTCGGGTAACGCACCGCCGTGCCGTGCGCCAGCCGCAGTTGCCAGTCATCGGCGACGTCCCAGCTCAACGCAGCCTTGGGCGAGAAATCCGTGCGTTGACGATCCGCGTAGCGCAGCGTGTCGTTTGCGTTGCCCAGCAGACCGCCGTAGGCACGCCAGTGCTCCAGCCGCCCGCCGAGGGTCAGCGCCCAGGCCGGCGCGAAGCTCCATACATCCTGCAGATAGATGGCGCGGGTACGGGTGCGACCGCCGAACGCGCTGACCGGCGCACCATCCGCATCGCCGCGCCAGTGGCTGGCGTGGCGCACGCGGGTATCGAGTACATAGCGGTCGTCATGTACCCCGGCATACAACGTGTTTTGCTGGCCGAGCGGACCGTAGCTGCGCAGATCGAAGGTGGTCCAGCCGGAGCCGCGCAGGTCGGCGATGGTGCCCGGGCCGCCACGCGGCGTACCGGCTTCGGGCTGCGTTGCGGTGGCCGCCTGCGAGCGCAGGAAATCGTAATGACTGGCTGCCGCGGTCCAGTGCCAGCCGTTGTCGAAACGGCCCTTCAACTGCGCGCCGTAAAGCATGTGCGAGTCGCTCCGCGACGTGGGCGCAAGGCCGCTGGCCGGCAACGTCCAGGTCTGGCCTGCCGCGTCGATCACACCGCTGCTGACTGGCTGGCCATCCGCGTCGCGGATCAGGCTGCGGGTGCGATCCTCGGCGTCGTCATGCCACCAGCCGAGCGTGAACAGTGCGGCGACATGATCGGTAATATCTGCGCCCAGCTTCAGCTTGGCCTGGGTCTGCGCGGTGTGCTCGATGCTGTTGGCGCCGTAGACCAGCCGCGGTGTGCCGTTCGGGTTGCGATCGAGCGTGGCGCCGCTGACCGGTATCGCGGCGGCATCGCCGCCGCGGATGGCGGTGGCGTACTGCATGGGCTGGCCCTTGTTGTCCAGCCGGCTCCATGCCAGCAACCAACTCCAGCGACCGTGTCTGTCACCCAGGGTGGCGGCGACCTGATGGCCACTGTAGTGACCTCCGCTGCTGTAGGCATCGTGATAATCCTGGCCCATGAGCTGCGTGCTCACGCTGGCGACCCGATGCGGCGGCAGCATGGTGTGGATCAGCACGGTGGTGCCCAGCGAATTGCCGGGATAGAGCGCGGAATACGGCCCGTAAAGCACGTCGACCGCGCCGATCTCCTCCGCCGCCACCATGCCCCAGCGCGGTGCGCCGCCCCAGCCGTTGGTCATCAGGTTGGACAGCAGCAGCCCGTCGGCATAAACCAGGCTGCGCGCGCTTTGCAGCGTGCCGGCATTGCGTCCGCTGATCACCGCGTTCGGGTCGCCGATGTAGCGCGTGCGCACCATCATGTTCGGCACGTACTTCAGGGCGTCCGCGCTGCTGCTGACGTTCTGCTGCTGCAGCCGCTCGCGGCTGACTTGCACGTCGACCGCGGGCGCATTCACCAGCGGGCTGGCTCCCGCCTGGACGGATATCGGCAACAGGGTGGTTGCCGTCATCGGTTCGTCGGCATGCGTTGCCCCGGCCAGTGCACCGAAAATGCAAAGGGCGAGAAGGCAGGGCTTCAGGGTGCGCCAGCGCTGCGCCGACACACGGGGCGGCCTCGAGCGAACGGGGCGACTGTTCTTGTTTGTCACCGGATGGGTAGTCCAATGGTGCGTCGATCGAATTCGCCGGGGGAAAGGCGATCGATGGCGCGCGGGTGTGCCTGAACAGAAGGCGGGGAACGGAGCGCAGGCGGGTGTGGCGGCCTGTGCCGTTAAACATATATCGATAATACATGTTCAGAAATCGGTTTGTAAATGCGGGGCGATGCCTGTGCCTCGCATCGGCCGTCCATTCAAATGGACGGCCGTTTTGCGGTGACCCCGATTCGGATGCCACACATGGGCACATGCGGCACAGCCTGCATGCGATGTCGGCGTGGGGCTGCCGGCCCTGCAATCACCGCTGATGCCCCTTCAGCGATCGCACCCCGCGGCGTCCCGCGTGCGGATCGATCAATCAGGCGTCCGATCCGCCGCCCGGTCCACCTTGCGGTCGCGCCGCAACGCGCTGAGGATCAGCCCCGCGCCCAGGATCGCGGCCACGATGATGAACAGTGCGGACAGGATCGGCAGGCCGAACAGGCTGGCGCCGCCCTGGATGCGAGCGGTGAGCGCGGCGCCGATCACCAGCGCAGCCACGATCACGCCGGTGGCGATGCGGTTGGCGATCTTCTGCAGGCTTTCCATCATGCGGGATTCTTCAAGCCCGTCGATGCGCACACGCAACCGGTTTTCCGCCAGTGTGCGCAGGATGGCGCCCATGTGTTGCGGCGTGTGGCGGACCAGTTCCTGCAGGTCCAGCCATTCGCTGGCCAGGTTGGCCGGCGACAACGAGCCCAGCGCCTGTCGCCGCATCATCTGCTGCAGATGTTGCTCGACCACGGCGCGGGTATCCAGCGCCGGGTCCAGCGCGGTGGTGACCGCCTCCAGGTTGAGCAGGGTCTTGCCCAGGATGGTCAGCTCCGGCGGCGGCCGCAGCCCGCAGGCGGCGCCTACCCGGGTCAGTTCCAGGATCAGCCGGCCCTCGGAAAACTGGCGGCTGGCTTCGTGCAGGCCGGCGTAGCCCGACACCAGCTGGTCGACGCTGCGACGGTACTGGCTGTGGCGGAAATCCTGCAGTGGCGTGCCCATCGATTCGCTGATCTCGCCCACTTGATCGCCATTGCCGCCGATCGCGCCCAGCATCAGTTTCAGCAGGCAATGCCGCGTATGCGGCGGCAAGCGCGCCACCATCCCCAGGTCGAACAGCGCCAGCCGCTGGTCGTCCATCAGCAGCACGTTGCCCGGGTGCGGATCGGCGTGTACCAGGCCGTGCACGAACACCTGGTCGAGATAGGCGCGCAGCAGCTCCTGCGCCTGCTGCTTTAGCGGATGCTCGATGCGCCGCACCGGCGGCACGTGGGTGACCTTGATGCCGTGCACGCGATCCATCGTCAGCACGCGCTCGGTGGTGTAGCTGTCCAGCGGTTGCGGCACGTACAGGTGGCGGTAGTCGTGCAGGTTGGCGGCGAAGCGGCGCAGGTTGTCCGCCTCCAGCGCAAAGTTCACCTCGTTGGCCAGGCTGTGGCGCAGCTCCTGCACCCAGTCGGCAAAGCCGTAGCGGCGGCCCATGTCGGTGAGGCGGTCGGCGGCGCCGGCCAGCTTGGCCAATATCGCCAGATCCTCACGCAGTGTCTGCGCGATGTGCGGACGCTGCACTTTCACCACCACCTCGCGCCCGTCGCGCAAGGTGGCCGCATGCACCTGCGCCATCGAGCCGGCGGCCAGCGGTACATCGTCGAAGCTGCCGAACAACACGCCAATGCGTGCACCCAGCTCTTCTTCGATCACCGCACGCACGTCGGCCACCGGCACCGGCGCCACGTCATCCTGCATGCGTTCCAGCGCCGCCAGATAGGCGGGCGGCACCATGTCCGGCCGCGTCGACAGCGCCTGGCCGACCTTGATGAAAGTGGGGCCCAGCGCCTCCAGGTCGTTCACGAAATGTTCCGGCTGGCCGGGTGCCACCGGCTCGGCGTCCTGCGCCAACGCCACTTCCTGCACATCCAGATCCAGCCCGTTGAACAGCCCCGCCTTGCGGTATCGCAACAGGAACGCACCGATCTGGGCATACCGCGACAGGCTGGTCGATTCGCTCACATGCGGCTCCGGCAGTTGGAGCGCCAGCATCGGTGGATCGGCGGCAAGGCGGCGTCAATGCATCGCACATCTCCGCGGCGCGCGCCTCATTGCCGTATGGGAGATGACGATGTCGTCATTCACTGCATGGCGCGGCGCGATCCGCCGGGGTTCCGGCGCGTGCAGCCGTCCATTAATGCGCGGGTGGATGCGTTGCCACCATGGACGCCTGTCGCGCCGCCTTCATCGCGGCCAGCTTGGCGCGGATCGCCGGTACGGCTGCCAATGCGGCCTGCTCGCCGCGCAGGATGGCGCGGTCCTTCTGGGTGAAATCCGCGGCGCCGATGCCGTCCAGCTTGGGGTGGATCACCATGTCGGCGCGGGCCAGTTCCTGCTCGCCGAGCTGGCGGCCCATGATGGAGATGGACTTGCCGATGACGTCCAGCATGCCGTCGGGGCTGCTGCGGTCCGGGGGTGCCGAGATGTCCACCGCGATGACGAAGTCCGCGCCCAGCCCGCGCGCGGCATCCACCGGCACCGGGCTGACCACGCCGCCGTCGACGTAATGCTTGCCGTCGATGGCGGTGGGTTCGAACACACCGGGCACGCTGCTGGAGGCGCGCACGGCCTGGCCGGTATTGCCCAGCACGAACACGGTGCGCTGCCCGCTTTCCAATTGCGTGGCCACCGCGGCAAAGGGCAGTTGCAGCCGCTCGATCGGCCGGCTGCCCACTTCCTTGTTGATGTAATCCTGCAGCTTGCGGCCCTGCACCAGGCCGCCGGAAAACAGCCGTACGTCGCGGATCGACGCTTCATCCAGCGCCAACGCCGCCTGCTGCAACTGGAACGGGTTCATGCCGCTGGCATACAGCGCGCCGACCACGCTGCCCGCGCTGGTGCCGGCCACCACGTCGGCGTGGATGCCGCTGGCCTCCAGCATCTTGATTACGCCGATGTGCGCAAACCCGCGCGCCGCGCCGCCGCCCAGCGCCAGCCCGATCTTCAACTTCACCGGCGCAGGAGCGACCAGTGCGGGCGGGATGTCGGGTTTGCGCGATGCGAAACAGGCGCTCAGGGCGAGCGAAGCCAGCACGGGCAACAAAAAGCGGGTGCGATAAAACAACATGGTTCGGCCAGAAGGTGGCAGTACGACGAGTGTAGGGCACAACAATCGTGCCGAAAAATCGCCCGGACGCGCGACGCGACTTGCACCCACTCCCGGGCAGGCGATACTGACCCTCCCCACGACGCGCAGGGCCCCGCCTGCCGTCCACCCGAGCCGGAGTCGCCGTGGCAACACACACTCAGCTGACCACCCAGTGGCACGACTGGATCGTCGAAAACCTGGCCCGCGGCTG
>DATJCF010000313.1:0-16315 GCA_035514935.1 Rhodanobacter sp.
GTCCGTCGGGACAGTCCTGTCCCCCAGCGCCCTCCGCGCGACGCACATCCTCCCTCCTGTAATTCAACGGCGCCCCGCGAGGATTGCCCGTGTCCGATACCGAAAACCACACCCCGAACGACGCCGTTGGCGCCGACGCCAGACCTGCTGCCGAAGGCAAGCCCGAGCCGCGCCCGCGCGCGCCGCGCCGCACGGCAGCAGCCATAGCGGCGGCAAATGCCGAAAAAGCCGCCAAGTCATCCGCGGCGGAAAAACCGGCCGCCGAGACCGCCGATCGGCCAGCCCCCGCACCAGCCCCGTACGCCCCCGTGCAGGGCAACCTGCCCGTCGCCGCACCGGCCGCCGCCTCATCCAGCGAGGCGCCCCTACGCGCACCGCAGGAACCACGCGAAGCAGCCCCGGCCGGCAACGCCAACCCCCAACAGAACCAGGGCCAGGCGTCGAACCCGAACCAGGGGCAGAACCCGTCGTCCAGCCAGGGCCAGAATCAGGGCCAGGGGCAGAACCAGAACAACGGCAACGGCGGCCGCGAGGGGCGCGACGGCCGCGGCCGGCGCCGCCGCAACGAGCGCAACCCGCAGCAGCAACCGCCGCGCGGACAGAACAACAACCCGCGCCACAACAATCCGAACGGCTTGCCGGTGGACGACGACAACGCCGATCCGGGCAGCAACGACCGCGTCATCAATCTCACCGAACTGAAGCGCAAGAACGCGCCGCAGCTGCTGGAATTCGCCGAATCGCTGGGCATCCACGAAGGCATCGCCCGCGCGCGCAAGCAGGACGTGATCTTCAACGTGCTCAAGGCGCACGCCCGCTCCGGTGGCGGCATCTGGGCCGAAGGCGTGCTGGAAATCCTGCAGGACGGCTTCGGCTTCATGCGTTCGGCCGACGAGTCCTACCTGGCCGGCCCCGACGACATCTACGTGTCGCCCAGCCAGATTCGCCGCTTCAACCTGCGCACCGGCGACTACATCACCGGCCGCGTGCGTCATCCGAAGGAAGGCGAGCGCTACTTCGCCATGCTGCGGGTCGAGACGATCAACGGCGATCCGCCGGAAGCATCCAAGAACAAGATGCTGTTCGAGAACCTCACCCCGCTGTTCCCGCGCAAGGCCTTCAAGCTGGAGCGCGGCAACGGGTCGAGCGAGGACATCACCGGCCGCATCCTTGATCTCATTGCACCGATCGGCAAGGGCCAGCGCGGCCTGATCGTCTCGCAGCCGAAATCCGGCAAGACGATGATGCTGCAGAACATCGCCCAGGCCATCCAGTACAACCACCCCGAAGCGCACCTGATCATGCTGTTGATCGACGAGCGCCCGGAGGAAGTCACCGAGATCGCCCGCACCGTGCGCGCCGAAGTGATCAGCTCGACCTTCGACGAGCCGGCCGTGCGCCACGTGCAGGTCGCCGAGATGGTGATCGAGCGGGCCAAGCGCCTGGTCGAGCACAAGAAGGACGTGATCATCCTGCTCGACTCGATCACCCGCCTGGCCCGCGCCTACAACACCGTGATCCCCAGCTCCGGCAAGGTGCTCACCGGCGGCGTGGACGCCAACGCACTGCAGCGCCCGAAGCGCTTCTTCGGCGCCGCCCGCAACGTCGAGGAAGGCGGCAGCCTGACCATCATCGCCACCGCGCTGACCGAAACCGGCAGCAAGATGGACGAGGTGATCTACGAGGAATTCAAGGGCACCGGCAACATGGAAGTCCACCTGAGTCGGCGCATTTCCGAGAAGCGCGTCTACCCGGCGATCGACATCAACCGCTCCGGCACCCGCCGCGAAGACCTGCTGATCGACCCGGACATGCTGGCCAAGATCTGGATCCTGCGCAAATTGCTGCACCCGATGGACGAGTTGAGCGCGATGGAGTTCATGCTCGACAAGATGAAGAACACCAAGTCGAATGACGAGTTCTTCAATTCGATGAAGCGCTGAGCCGGGACCCGCACGCTCCCGCGTCCGCAAAACGGCGGCCTCTGGCCGCCGTTTTTTTATTTGCGCGCCACGCTGATCCAGCTCATGGCGCGATCCGGCGCGGGCTGGTTCAATGGGCTGTCCGACCCCGCAATCCACGACACCCCTTTTCGTCGCCTTGCGCCGCCCCCATAGTGTCGGCTTCCCCTGCGAGGCTATGCCGTGTCCATACCCAGTGCCGCCAAAAGCACGCCGATCGGCGGTCGCCAGCAACTCGCTGATTACCTGGCTGCCGGCGAAAAGCCCCGCGAGGCATGGCGCATCGGCACCGAGCACGAGAAGTTCGGCTTTCTCACCGACAGCCTGCGACCACCCACCTTCGAGGGCGATCGCGGCATCCGTGTGCTGCTGGAGACGCTGGCCAGCCGCTACGGCTGGGCGATCGCCCGCGAGGGCGACATCCCGGTGGCGCTCACCCGCGGCATGGCCAACATCACGCTGGAACCGGCCGGCCAGCTGGAGCTTTCCGGCGCGCCGCTGGAAACGGTGCACGACACCTGCCGAGAAGTGAATTCGCACCTGGACGAGGTGCGCTCGGTCGCTGACGAACTCGGCATCGGCTTCCTCGGCATGGGCTTTCAGCCGAAATGGCCGCGCGACGAAATGCCGTGGATGCCCAAGGGCCGCTACAAGATCATGCACGAATACATGCCCAAGGTCGGCTCGCTGGGTCTGGACATGATGACCCGCACCTGCACCGTGCAGGTGAACCTGGATTTCGGCAGCCAGGCCGACATGGTCAAGAAATTCCGCGTCAGCCTGGCACTGCAGCCGATCGCCACCGCGCTGTTCGCCGACTCGCCGTTTACGGAAGGCCGCCCAAACGGCTATCAGTCCTACCGCTCGCACATCTGGACCGACACCGACAACGACCGCACCGGCATGCTCGATTTCGTGTTCGAGGACGGTTTCGGCTACGAGCGCTATGTCGACTACATCCTCGACGTGCCGATGTACTTCAGCCTGCAGGACGGTGAATACCTCAACCTGGCCGGCCAGGATTTCAAGCAGTTCATGGCCGGCAACCTCGCCGCTCTGCCCGGCACCCGCGCCACCATGAAGGACTTCGCCGACCACCTCACCACGGCATTCCCCGAGGTGCGGCTGAAGCAGTACCTGGAAATGCGCGGTGCCGACGGCGGCCCATGGAACCGGCTGTGCGCCCTGCCCGCCTTCTGGGTGGGCCTGCTGTACGACGATGAGGCGCTGGATGCGGCGTGGGACCTGGTCAAGGATTTCAGCCTCACCGAGCGCCACGCGTTGCGCGACGGCGTGCCCAGGCATGCGCTGAAGCTGCCGTTCCGCAACGGCACCGTGCGCGACCTGGCCGAGCAGGCACTGAAGATCGCCGCCCACGGCCTGCAACGCCGCGCCCGCCTCAATGCCAACGGTGCCGACGAACGCGTCTTCCTGGAACCGCTGCTGGAAATCGTGCAGGCCAACCAGACGCCGGCCGAACGCAAGCTGGAGCTTTTCCACGGCCCGTGGAACGGCAGCGTGGACCCGGTATTCCGCGAGTTCGCGTACTGAAACGTGCAGGAAGGAGCGCACCCTGTGCGCGATGCTTTTCGCGGCGGCGAGGAGCCATCGCGCACAGGGTGCGCTCCTACGGACGGTACATCGAGCAACGGAAAGGCCGGCTTTCGCCGGCCTTTTCCTCATGTGCCAGGCAGCATCACTTCGTCGCGGGCGCATCCTTCAAGCCGCGATTTTCCAGCATCGGCTCGATCTCCGGCTCCTGCCCGCGCCAGTTGCGGTACATCGTGGCCAGGTCTTCGGTGTTGCCGCGTGAGAGCACCATCTTGCGGAAGCGGTCGCCGTTGGCGCGGGTCATGCCGCCGTGGTCCTTGAAGGCCACGAAGGCATCGTCGGCCAGCATTTCGGTCCACAGGTAGGCGTAGTAGCCAGCGGCGTAGCCATTGCCCCAGATGTGCTGGAAGTAGCTGGAGCGGTAGCGCGGCGGCACGTAGCTGAGGTCGGTCTTGTCCTTTTTCAGCGCGGCGGCCTCGAACGCGTCGGCGTTCTGCAGCGCGGCGCTGGCGGGTAGCGTGTGCCAGTTCATGTCCAGCAGCGCGGCGGAGACCAGCTCGGTCATGTTGTAGCCGGAGTTGAACTTGCCCGCCTTCTTCATCTTGTCGACCAGCGGCTGCGGCATCGGCGCACCGGTCTTGTAGTGCTTGGCGTAGTGCGCGAACACCTTGGGGTTGGTCGCCCAGTGCTCGTTGAACTGCGACGGGAACTCGACGAAGTCGCGCGCGGTGTTGGTGCCGGACAGGGTCGGGTACTGCTCGTCGGCGAAGATGCCGTGCAATGCGTGGCCGAATTCGTGGAACATGGTGATCACGTCATCGAACGACAGCAGCGCCGGCTGGCCCGCGGCTGGCTTGCTGAAGTTGCCGACGTTGTAGATCACCGGCTTGGTACCCAGCAGCTTGGACTGGGTGACCAGGTTGTCCATCCAGGCGCCGCCGTTCTTGTTGTCGCGCTTGAAGTAGTCACAGTAGAACAGCGCCAGCGAGCTGCCGTCCTGGTCGAACACCTCGAATACGCGCACGTCCGGCTGCCATACGGGGATGTCGTGGCGCTCCTTGAAGGTCAGGCCGTAGAGCTGGTTGGCGGCGTAGAACACGCCGTTCTCCAGCACGTTGTTCAGTTCGAAATACGGCTTGATCTGGTTTTCGTCGAGGTCGTACTTCGCCTTGCGCACCTGCTCGGCATAGAAGTTCCAGTCCCACGGCGCCACCTTGAAACCGCCGTGCTGCTGGTCGATGACGGCCTGGATGTCCTTCGCCTCGGTTTCGGCACGGGCGGTGGCGGCGGGGACCAGCCGCCGCATGAAGGCGATCGCCGTTTCCGGTGTCTTGGCCATCTGGTCGTCCAGCTTCCACGCCGCGTAGTTCTTGAAGCCCAGCAGCCTGGCCTGCTCGGCGCGGATCTGCGCCAGCCGCTCGATGGTCTTGCGGGTGTCGTTGGCGTCGCCTTGTTCGGCGCGGTTCCACGAGGCCTTGAACAAGGCCTCGCGCGTGGCGCGATCGTCCAGATCCTGCAATTCCGGCTGCTGGGTGGTGTTCTGCAGGGTCAATACGTACTTGCCATCCAGCTTGCGATCCTTGGCGGCCGCGGTGGCGGCGGCCAGCTCGGCATCGGAGAGGCCGGCGAGTTTGGACTTGTCACCGACCACCAGCGCGGCGGCCTTGGTGGCGGCCAGCAGCTTGTTGGTGAAGGCGGTGCTGAGCGTGGACTCCTCCTTGTTCAGCGCCTTCAACTTGGCCTTGTCGGCGGCGGAAAGCTTGGCGCCGGCGTGGACGAAATCACGATAGACCACCTCGACCAGCCGCTTCGATTCCGGATCGAGCTTGAGCGTGTCGCGCTGGTTGTAGACCGTCTCGACACGATGGAACAGCTTGTCGTTGAACGAGATCGCATCGCGATGCGCGGACAGCCGCGGCGCCTCTTCCTCCTGGATTTTCTGCAGCGTGTCGTCGGTGTTGGCGCCGGTGACGGTGTCGAATGCGGCCATCACGCGGTTCAGCATGGCGCCGGATTTCTCCATCGCCACGAAGGTGTTTTCAAAGGTGGGCGCGGCGGGGTTGTTGGCGATCTTCTCGATTTCCGCCAGATGCTGGCGCATGCCCTCCTCGATCGCCGGCTGGTAGTCGCCATCACTGATCTTGTCGAACGGCGGCGCCTGGAACGGCAGCGTGCTGGCGGTGTAGAACGGATTGCTGCCGAGGTCGGCGCCAGCGGTGTTCGCGGCAGCCTGGGAGGAGAACGCTGTAAGCGACATGGTGGTGGCAATCACCAGAGTGCGAAGGGGAAACATCGTGCTTACTCCGTTGGGTACACCCAAACGTGCAACCTGGCAACAGTGGGGTCAATGTCACTAACGGCACTGGTGATTGCCACCGCCTGTCGCGCCTTCAGGCGGCCCGCAGATCGCGCAGTTGCCACGCCGAGCCCACCAGCAGGTACAGGCGATGGCGCACCACGCTCATCGGCAGTGAAGTCACCAGGTCGACTTCGGTGTGCAGGCCGGCCAGGTGCGCGCTGACCTGTGCCTCGGGATCGGCATTGCCCAGGCTGGCATCCACGGCATCCGGATCAGGCTGCACGGCGCGCCAGCGCTGAAACAGGCCATCGTCGCGCAATGATTGCTGCAGGATGGTGGCGAAGCTGCGCGGATCGACGCCGTCGTAGCTGAAACGCGGGTCATCGCCACGTGCGTGGGCCAGGTCGGCGATGGAAAGGTAGTAGTGGTGTCGACTCATGTTCCCTCCGGTAGGCATCGGGGATGTGCCCACCGGACATCGACGCATAGTGGCCGTGAAGCGGGCCTGACGGCGGTGTGTGGAACGCGCGACCGCAGCGCTGGAAAGGTTGTTACGCGGCCGCCATCCGGTTGGCGTCCTGCACGGCGGCGACGGCGGCGGAAAGCTGCACGGCAGCCAGCGCCGGCACCACGCCATGCGGCAACACGCCGAGGCAAGGCGCGGGCAGCAGCTCGCGCAGGGTGGCCAGGTTTTCGTCCAGCGCATCCATCGCAGGATCGATCCTGTTGCCGATCCAGCCGATCAGGCGGCAGCCATCGGCGACGATCGCCCGCGCGCTCAACTGCGCATGATTGAGGCAGCCCAGTCGCAAGCCCACCACCAGGATCACCGGCAACTGCCACTGCCGCGGGATGTCCGCGGCGGATAGCCCGGGCGACAGCGGCACCATCCAGCCGCCCACGCCTTCCACCACCACACAGTCGTGCGTGCCTTCCAGTTGCTCGAACGCGGCGCGCAGCGGCGGCATCGAGATCAATAGGCCATCGTGTGCCGCCGCCAGGTGCGGTGACAACGGGTCGTGCATCGCGAACGGGTTGACCACCGCATACGGCAGCGCGGTGCTGCTGGCAGCCTGCAGCGCCAGCGCATCCTCGTTGCGCAAGCCGTCGGGCGTTTCCTCGCAGCCGCTGGCCACGGGCTTCATGCCGCACGCCACCAGGCCGGCGTCGCGCAGCGCATGCAGCAGGGTGCAGGAGCTGTGGGTCTTGCCGATGCCAGTATCGGTGCCGGCGATGAAGACGGCGCTCATGCCGATGTGTTCCGAGGAAGAGATTTCATGAACATTCCGATGCTGGGGACAGGCGCATAATGCGATTTTACCGTCGGATCCACCGCATGTTCGAACTCAAGCCCGTTGTCTACGCCAGCAAACGCGAGCATTACCAGGAACTGGCGCAGCAGGCGCGCGGCCTGCTGGCCGGCGAGCGCGACCTGATCGCGAACGCCGCGAATTTCGGCGCACTGATCTACCACAGCCTGCCCGACATCAACTGGGCCGGCTTCTATCTGTACGACGGCAACGAGCTGGTGGTGGGCCCGTTCCAGGGCAAGCCGGCCTGCATCCGCATCGCGCTGGGCCGTGGTGTCTGCGGCACCGCCGCGCAGACGCGGGAAACCCAATTGGTCGCTGACGTCAACGCCTTCGACGGCCATATCGCCTGCGACGCCGCCTCGCAATCGGAAATCGTGGTGCCGCTGATCCGGCCCGATGGCCGGCTGCTCGGCGTCTGGGACGTGGACAGCCCGCATACGCAGCGCTTCGACGAGGACGACCGCGCCGGCATGCAGGCGCTGTGCGCGGTGTTCATGGAAAGCGTCGGCGACTGAACCGGGCCAGGATCCATGCCGCTCCCACAGGAACAGCGTCGCGCCTAAGCCGGATCCAGCGGCGTGGTACCACCGCTGAACTGCAGCCGCGCCTGCGCCAGCCGGTACTTGCGCTCGCGCCGCGCGCGTCGCCAGTCGCGCAGCGTGTAGACGGCGTAAACCAGCTTGAACAGCCGCAGCTTGCGCAGCACCAGCGGCATGTCGAACAAGTCGCCGGCCAGCATCGAGATCACGCCCTGTTCCAGTTGCCAGATGTTGCGCGGCTGGCGAAACATCTTCTGCATCACCGGGCCGTTGAAGCGGTAGATGAAAAACGCGAAGCGCTTCATGGCCGCGCGCTGGCGCTTCTCCAGCTTGCGCATCAGCGTCATTTCGCAGGCGGGATCGCGCAGCGCCCGATCGACCACCTCGACTGCCTTTTCCGCGCCGCTCATGGCCAGGTACACGCCGGAGGAAAACACCGGGTCGAGAAACGCGAACGCATCGCCCACCAGGATCCAGCCCGGCCCGCCCATCGCGCTGGCGTCGTAGGAATAGTTGCCGGTGACGCGCACTTCGTCGTCGATCAACTCCGCCTGTTGCAATCGCTGCCACAGCGCCGGCACCTGCTGCAGCGTCTGCAGCAGGAATTCGCGGGGGCTGCTCTTGCGCTGCTTCAGGTATTCCGGCCGTGCCACCGCGCCCACGCTCATCACGCCATCCGGCAGCGGGATCATCCACATCCAGCCGTAATCGAAGTTGTAGATGCTGATGTTGCCCGCGTCCTCGCCCTCGCGCGTCCGCGCACCGCGGAAGTGGCCGAAGATGGCCGCGCTCTGGTGGGCGGGGTTCTTGCGCCGCAGTTTCTTGCGGCTGGCGAAGAACGCGTCGCGGCCGCTGGCGTCCACCACGTAGCGGGCGCGCAGGCGATAGCTTTCGCCGCGATCAGTGCTTACGTCGAGCAGCGACTCGCGCGGGCCCGCCTGTTCGACCCGCTTCACCTCGTGGCCTTCGCGCGCATCGGCGCCGCACTCGCGGGCGTGCTCGTAGAGCATCTTGTCGAAATCCTGTCGCCATACCTGGAACGCATGCGGCGGGCTGTTGCCGATCGCCCGGTCGAACGCGTAGGTGTTGTAGCCGCGCTCGTTGTCCGCCTCGAAATCCGCGCCGGCCTTGAACACGCCCATCGCGCGCACCTTTTCCAGCACGCCCAGGCGCTCGAACACCGGCAGGTTCATCGGCAGCAGCGATTCGCCGATGTGGAAACGCGGGTGATGATCCTTCTCCAGCGCCACCACCTTGTAGCCGCGCCGCGCCAGCAGGGCCGCCGCGGTGCTGCCGCCCGGCCCGCCGCCGATCACCACCGCGTCGCATTGCTCGACCGCATCGCGTGCCTGCGCATCCCCTGCCTGGTCCATCCGGTTCTCCCCTGTTGGTGTCTCGTCGCGAGCGGGCGATTATCGCCCAGGACCCGGCCGCCGGCCCAGTCCGCACGGGCGGCTCTGCTACCATCGGCCGCCCATCGCCTTCATCGTCCGGCTGCCCCGATTCATGCTCAATCCGCAACAACAGGCCGCCGTCGAACACTGCGACACGCCCCTGCTGGTCCTCGCCGGCGCCGGCTCCGGCAAGACCTCGGTGATCACCGAAAAAATCGCCTACCTGATCCAGCGCAAGCGGCTGGCGCCGTCGAAGATCGCCGCGATCACCTTCACCAACAAGGCGGCGCGCGAGATGCGCGAGCGCGTGGGCAAGCTGGTGAGCGCCGATGATGCGGCCGCGCTCACGGTCAGCACGTTCCACGCACTGGGACTCAAATTCCTGCAGATCGAACACGAGCGCGCGGGCCTGCGCCGCGGCTTCTCGGTGCTGGACGCGGACGACAGCGGCGGCATCGTGAAGGAACTGGCACCCAAGGGCGTCAAGAACGATGTGCTGTTCGGCATCCGCAATCTGCTCAGCCGCGCCAAGAACGGCGGCCTGTCGCCGGAGGAAGCGCTGGCCGCCGCGCGCAGCCCGCGCGAGCTGGAAGCGGCCACGATCTACGACCTGTACCAGCAGCGTCTGGCCGCCTTCAACGCGGTGGATTTCGACGACCTGATCCGGCTGCCATTGCGCATTCTCGAAGCCGACGGCGAATGCCGCGATGCGTGGCGCGAACGCCTGCGCTACTTGCTGGTGGATGAGTATCAGGACACCAACGACGCGCAATACCGACTGCTGAAAGCGCTGACCGGCGAGCGCGGCGGCATCACCTGCGTGGGCGACGACGACCAGTCGATCTACGCCTGGCGCGGCGCCAATCCGGAGAACATCGACCAGCTCGGCCGCGACTGGCCGAACCTGCGCGTGATCAAGCTGGAACAGAACTACCGCTGCGGCAAGCGCATCCTGCGCGCGGCGAATCGGCTGATCGCCAACAACCCGCATCTGCACGAAAAGAAGCTGTGGAGCGAGCACCCGGAAGGCGCGCCGATCCGCGTACTGGAATGCAAGGAAGCCGAGCACGAGGCCGAGCGCGTCGCCGCCATCGCCACCACGCTGGCCGAGAAGCACAAGGCGCGCTGGGAGGACATGGCGATCCTGTACCGCGGCAATTTCCAGGCGCGACCGCTGGAGAAGGCGCTGCGACTGGCGCGCATCCCGTACCACCTCACCGGCGCGCTGAGCTTCCTCGACCGCGCCGAGGTGAAGGATCTGCTGTGCTACCTGCGGCTGCTGACCAACCCCAGCGACGATGCGGCCTTCCTGCGCGTGGTCAACGTACCCAAGCGCGAGATCGGCGCCACCACACTGGAGAAGCTGGGCCAGTTCGCGCAATCGCGCCACTCGTCCCTGCTCGACGCCACCCGCAGCGACAGCGTGCTGCGTCAGCTCACGCCGCGCCCGGCCGCGGCGCTGGCCTCGTTCGCCACCTTGCTCGATGAACTGCGCAGCGCCTCGTTGCACGAGAGCGCCGCCGACCTGGTGGAACGCATCCTCAAGCGCACCGGCTACGCCGCCCAGATCGCCGCCGGCACGCCCGACGCGGCGGTACGCGAGCGCAAGCTGGGCAACCTCAAGGAACTGGCCGACTGGTTCCGCGCGATGCAGAAGGGTGGCAACAGCGCCGGCGACCTCGCCTCGCAACTGGCCCTGCTCAGCCACGCCGACCGCGACGAACCGGGCAATGCGGTGCGCATGATGACGCTGCACGCCGCCAAAGGGCTGGAGTTCCGCTTCGTCTTCATCGTCGGCTGCGAGGACGGCACCCTGCCCCACGAAGGCGCCATCGACGAGGGCCGCACCGACGAGGAGCGCCGCCTGATGTACGTGGGCATCACCCGCGCCAAGGAATTGCTGACGCTGTCGTGGTGCGCGCAGACCAAACGCTGGGGCGATATCCACCGCAACCAGCCCAGCCGCTTCCTGCACGAACTGCCGCAGGACGACCTGCACTGGCAAGGCAAGGACCCGGAAGCGGACAAGGAAGTCACCCGCGAAACCGCCGAATCGCACATGGCGAAGATCAAGGCGATGCTGGCGGGCGGGTGAGTCCGTGCGGGGGAACGGTGGGAGCGACTGCAGTCGCCCCCACAGAAACCGTTCCTACAGCAGCTTCTCCGCTTCCAGCTCGCTCTTCAGGTACGCGTAATAGATCGGCGCGGCGACCACGCCGGGCAGGCCGAAGGCCGCTTCCATCACCAGCATGGCCACCAGCAGCTCCCACGCGCGGGCGCGGATCTGGGTGCCCACGATGCGGGCGTTGAGGAAGTATTCCAGCTTGTGAACCAGGATCAGGAACGCCAGCGCGGCCAGGCCCACGCCCAGCGACACCGACAGCCCGGCGATGGTGATGGCGGTGTTGGAGATCAGGTTGCCGACTACCGGCAGCAGGCCGACGATGAAGGTCACCACCACCAGCGTCTTGGCCAGCGGCACGTGCACGCCGAACAGCGGCATCACGCCGAGCAGGAAGACTGCGGTGAACACGGTGTTGATCAGCGAGATCTTGACCTGCGCGAACACGATGTTGTGGAACGCGTCGGCCAGGCGGCGGCAGCGCAGGCTCAATGCGGCGACCAGCGGCCCGACCTGATGCGCCGGCCGGGTGCGGCTGAGCGCGATGATGGCGCCCAGCACCAGGCCGATCAGCACATGCACGAAAGTGCGCGCCGCTTCCTTGCCGGCCAGGCGCAAGGTGCCGGCGTGGCGGTGGGTAAGCTCCATCACGCTGACCCGCAGGTCGTCGACGCTGTCGGGCAGGTGGTTGATCAGCACCGCGGGCAGTTGCTGGCGGGCCTTCTGTACCAGCGGCATCAGCTGCTGTTGCCACAGCAGCTCGGGGTTGCCGATCTCGGCGCGGAAAAAGCTGATGGCGCCCAGGATCAGCAGCAACAACAGCCCCACCACCAGCGCGCCCAGCAGGGCCACCACCACTACCCGGGCGCGGTCGCCGGAGATGCGCCGGCCCAGCAGCGGCGTCATCGACTGCACCAGCTCGAACACCAGCAAACCACCCAGCAGCGCGGGCAACAGGTGCAACTCCACCACCAGCAGCAAGGCGATGGCGGCCAGCACGTAACTGATCTTGCGCAACATCGGGGATGGCGGGCGCCAGGCGGGCGACGAGGGGAAGGACGACGCGGGATCCATGCATATCACTCAGGTGGGGCGGCCAGTGTAATGCCTGGACGGGCTCCGCCTGGCGGACCGATGCATGCCGATCGGCCGATGTTTCGCACCCTCCGGTTCGGCGATCATGGCGCCTCATTCCACGCTTCAGGAACGCCATGACTCTTCGTCTCCCCGCCGGCCTGCTCGCGTTTGCCCTGCTGGCCGGTTGCGCCAGCGTGCCGGCGCCGACGGCCACGGTGCCGGCCGATGACAACCTCAACGCGGTGGCGTGGAGCCAGACGGCCATCGAGCACGACCTGATCTACCAGCAGACCTATCGCGATGCGCAATCGCAGTTGCTGACCGCCTTGAACGACCCGCAATGGGACGCACTGGCCAGCAGCGACCGGGTTGCACCGCTGGCGCAGTTGCCGCCGGCGGTGGTGCTGGATATCGACGAGACGGTTCTGGACAACTCGCCCTACGCGGCGCGCCTGGTGCGTAGCGGCAAGGAGTACGACGAGGCAAGCTGGCAAGCCTGGTGCCGCGAGGAAAGCGCCCGCGCGTTGCCGGGTGCGGTCGCGTTCACGAAGTTCGCCGCCAGCCATGGGATCGCGGTGATCTACATTTCCAACCGCAGCCGCGACCTGGACCAGGTGACGCTGGCCAACCTGCGCAAGGTCGGTCTGCCGGTTTCCGGGCCGGACGCGTTCCTGGGCCTGGGCACGGTGGTGGCTGGATGCACCCAGGTGGGCAGCGACAAGAGCTGCCGCCGCCAACAGGTGAGCCGGCATTATCGGGTGTTGATGCAACTGGGCGACCAGCTCGGCGATTTCGCCGATTTCCCCATCGACCCGGCCACCCATTCGCAGGCCATGGCCCGCTACCTGCCTTGGATCGGCACGCGCTGGTTCGTGCTGCCCAACGCCACCTATGGCGCGTGGGAATCCGCACTTTTTCACGACCGTTGGAGCGCGCCACGACAGGAACGCCGGCGGCAGAAAATCGAGGCCTTGCGCTACTGATCGAAAGCGACCATCGAAATCAATATGTTACGCAACAATAGAAAGGCATTGCCTTAACTTTCACACCAAAGTAATATCTCCACGCCGATCCCTGCTGACCGCGAGTTTGCAGACGAGGCCGTTTCCCATCCGGTTTTGCCGGATTTCCCCGTGAGGCTCCAGCCCGCGGGGTTTTCTTTTTGTGGGCTGCCCGAAACCGGCCCCTCGCCCTTGTTCCGCACCGCGCCGGCCCTTAACCTGCCCGGTCACGGCGCGCACCGGCGTTTCGCCTTGCTGCCACCCACCGCGAGAGTCCACCCATGCGCATCACCCTTGTTCGTCACGCCCTGCTGCCGCTGCTGGCCGCGTTCGTCCTGGCCGGCTGCCATGGCAAGGACGATCCGACCCAGCCCGGTGGCAGCACGCCGGTAGCCTCCGTGCAGAGTTCGGTGGAGCTGCTGAAGAAGGGCGACCTTGCCGGCCTGTGGAAGCACGCATTGCCGCCGGCGGATTACGCCACGCTGCGCGCCGACTGGAGCAAGCGCGACCCCAACCAGCCGCCGATCAGCGAGCAGGACCGCACCCGCTTCAACGAAACGCTGCAGCAGTTCACCGCGCCCGATGCGGAGCAAAAGCTGTATGCCGAACTGGAGCCCAAGCTGATCCAGATGGAGCAGCAGTACAAGGACCAGTTGCCGGTACTGATCAGCATGGGCGACGCGCTGGTCAAGCGCGGCATCGCGCAGAACACCACGCTGGATGCGCAGCAGAAGACCCAGGCCAATGCGGTGGTCGACGTACTGGCGCCGTGGGCGCAGAAGACCCCGTGGTTCGACCATGCCAAGGCGAAGCAGGCCGTCCACGTGGCCGTTACCACGGTGCGCCAACTGGACCTGAAAAGCCCGGAAGCGCTGCGCGCGATGGATTTCGACACCGCCATGAAGAAATACGCGCTGGGCTATGCCGGCGCCAAGCAGTTGCTGGCCATCTACGGCCTGTCGGTGGATGACACGCTCGATTCGATCAAGCTCAGCGAGCTGGAGAACAAGGACGGCCACGCCAAGGTGAAGATCGACTACACCTTGCTGGGCAAGCCGCTCTCCACCGAAACGGCGATGGTCGAGGTCGATGGCCGCTGGTACAGCGAAAGCATGCTCAAGAACGCCCGCCAGTCGCATCAGCAGCATTGAAGACAACGCGGCGGCCGCCGCGCCGGCACCGGCCGGCAGCGCCGCTCACACGGACTGATCGGCGCAACCGTTTAGAATAGGCGGATGCCAAATCATTCAAACGCGGACGCCCCGCGCAGCCGTGCACCCTGGTGGTTCACCCTGGCCGGGCAGTTGTTGCAGTCCTGGGTGCGCATCCGCCGCGACCCGGCCGAACCGGCGACCTTGCTGCAGGCGGGCGTGCCTGTCTGCTACGCGATCGAACGCGACGGCTTTTCCGACGCGCTGATCCTGCAGCGCGCCTGCCGAGAGGCGGGCCTGCCCAGCCCGATGCAGCCGCTGGCGGGCACCCGCCGGCGGCGCTCGGTGTTTGCGCTGGCGCGCCGCGACGGCTGGATCTTCGGTCGCATCCGCAGCCGCACGCCGAACGAGCCGCTGGGCCAGCTGGTGCACTCGCTGGAGGGTTTCCCCGAGCGTGACATCCAGATCGTACCGGTATCGATCTACGTGGGCCGCGCGCCCAACCGCGACGCCGGCTGGTTCCGCGTGCTGTTTTCGGAAAACTGGGTCATGGTCGGCAGCTTCCGCCGGCTGCTGGCGCTGCTGTTGAATGGCCGCGACACGGTGGTGCAGTTTTCCGCGCCGGTGTCGCTGCGCAAGGTGCTGGCCGAATCGGGCGACATCGCGCCGGAGCGTTTCGCGCGCAAGATCGCCCGCGTGCTGCGCACCCATTTCCGCCGCATCCGCACCGCCGTGGTGGGCCCGGACCTGTCGCACCGGCGCACCGTAGTCGATTCGGTACTCAATGCCGAGCCGGTGCGTGCGGCGATCGCCGCCAGCGCCGCCAAGGAAAAGATCAGCCACGCCAAGGCCTGGCGCAAGGCGCACAAGATGCTGCTGGAGATCGCCGCCGACTACTCGCACCCGGTGGTGCGATCGGCGTCGTTCGTGCTGTCCAGCTTCTGGAACAAATTGTACGACGGCATCGCCATGCACCACTTCGACAAGGCGCGCGCGGTGGCGCCCGGCCACGAGGTGATCTACGTGCCCTGCCACCGCAGCCACGCCGATTACCTGCTGCTGAGCTACCAGTTGCACGTGTCCGGCGTGGTGGTGCCGCACATCGCCGCGGGCGTGAACCTCAACCTGCCGGTGATCGGGCCGATCCTGCGTCGCGGCGGCGCGTTCTTCATGCGCCGCAGCTTCAAGGGCAATGCGCTGTATTCAGTGGTGTTCAACGAATACCTGGCGCAGCTGATCGACCGCGGCGTGCCGATGGAATATTTCATCGAAGGCGGCCGCTCGCGCACCGGCCGCCTGCTGGCGCCGCGTGCGGGCATGCTGGTGATGACCATACGCGCCTTCCTGCGCGCGCCACGCCGGCCGGTGCTGTTCCAGCCGGTCTACATCGGCTACGAGAAACTGATGGAAGGCAACGCCTACGCCGGCGAACTCAGCGGCAAGCCGAAGGAGAAGGAATCCCTGCTGGGCTTGCTGCGCGGCCTGAAGGTGCTGCGCCAGCGCTACGGCCACGTGGCGCTTAATTTCGGCGAACCGATCGAGCTGAACCCGCTGCTGGACGCCACCGGCACCGACTGGCGCGCCGCCAGCGGCGACCCGGATGCCCGCCCCGAATGGCTCAACGACGTGGTCGACCAGGTGGCCGAGCGCATCCAGATCAACATCAACCGCGCCGCCGACGTCAACCCGATCAACCTGCTGGCGCTGGTGCTGCTGGCCACGCCCAAGCACGCGATGGCCGAGAGCGATCTGCTGACGCAGTTGGCGCTGAGCAAGGCGCTGCTGGAGGAACTGCCCTATTCCGACCGCGTCACGCTGACCCCGATGAACCCCGCCGGGATCATCGCCTATGGCGAGCAGATGGCCTGGATCCAGCGGGTCAAGCACCCGCTGGGCGACGTGCTGAC
>DATJCF010000314.1:0-8120 GCA_035514935.1 Rhodanobacter sp.
TTTTCCACCGGCTACATGGCCAACCTGGGCGTGCTGCAGACGCTGCTCACGCGCGGCGACCTGTGCCTGCAGGACAAGCTCAACCACGCCTGCCTGCTGGATGGCGCGCAGCTTTCCGGCGCCGAGTTGAAGCGCTATCCGCACGCCGACGTGGCGGCAGCGGCGCGGCAATTCGCCAGCCGCGGCGAGGCCGCCGCGCTGCTGGCCACCGACGGCGTATTCAGCATGGACGGCGACGTGGCCCCGCTGCGCGAGCTGGCCGATCTATGCACGCGCGAACAGGCCACCTTGATGGTCGACGACGCCCACGGCCTGGGCGTGCTGGGCACCGACGGCGCCGGCAGCCTCAGCGCGGCAGGTCTGGGCCAACGTGACGTGCCGGTGCTGATGGCCACGCTGGGCAAGGCGCTGGGTTGCGCCGGCGCATTCGTGGCCGGTTCGGCCGCGCTGATCGACGGCCTCACTCAGCTGGCCCGGCCGTACATCTACACCACCGCGATGCCGCCGGCCGTGGCCGCCGCCGCGCTGGCCGCGGTGCAGCTGGCGCAATCCGAAACGTGGCGCCGCGAAAAACTCGCCGCCAGCATCGCCCGCTTCCGCCGTGGCGCCGCCGAGCTGGGCCTGCCGCTGCTACCCTCATCCAGCGCGATCCAGCCGCTGATGCTGGGCGACGCCGACACCGCCATGGCCGCCTCGCACCATCTGGAACAGCGCGGCCTGCTGGTCGGCGCCATCCGCCCGCCCACCGTGCCCGCCGGCAAGGCGCGCCTGCGCATCACGCTGTCGGCCGCCCATGACGACGACCATGTCGACCAGTTGCTGGCCGCGCTGGAAACCCTGCCCGCGCCGGCCGCATCGCCCCGCCGCGTATAATTGCGGGCTTGCTTGCGAAGTTTTCCATGTCGATCGTCAACATTGCCGCCTACAAGTTCATCCGTCTGGACGACCTGCCCGGGCTGCGCGAACGCCTGCGCGAGCGCTGCGAATCGGCCGCGTTGAAGGGCACCATCCTGCTGGCGCCCGAAGGCATCAACCTGTTCCTGGCCGGCGGTCGCGAGGGCATCGACCGGTTCCTGGCGCACCTGCATGCCGATGCGCGCTTTGCCGACATGGCCGTGAAGGAATCGTTCTCCGGCAGCGTGCCGTTCGGCCGTCTGCGGGTGCGCCTGAAGCGCGAAATCATCAGCATGCGCCAGCCGACCATCCAGCCCGAGGGCGGCCGTGCTCCTGCCGTCGATGCGCCCACGCTGCAACGCTGGTTGTCGAGTGGCCACGACGACGCCGGCCGCGACGTGGTGGTGCTGGATACCCGCAACGATTACGAAATCGCGCTGGGCCGCTTCAACGGTGCGGTCGATTACGCACTGGCCAACTTCACCGCCTTCCCCGCCGCCATCGCCGCCGACCGCGAGCGCTACGCCGGCAAGACCGTGGTGTCGTACTGCACCGGCGGCATCCGCTGCGAGAAAGCCGCACTGCACATGCAAGCGCTGGGGATGGATCACGTCTACCAGCTCGAAGGCGGCATCCTGAAATATCTCGAACAAACCGACGGCACGCACTGGCAGGGCGACTGCTTCGTGTTCGACGGGCGCGTGGCGGTGGACAAGCGCTTGCTGCCTTCGCCGCCGCTTGCCGAACCCTCTGGCGATAACCCCATATCAAAGCCCGAACCGCTCCCTCTCCCCTGCGGGCGACCCTCAGGGAGTCCCCTTGTGGGTGAGAGGGCTGGGGAGAGGGGCAGTTCTGGCGATGAAGCCAGCGCGAAGCGCGCGTCGATGAACATCCCCGCGAGCACCCGCCCCTCTCCTCAATCCTCTCCCCCGATGGGAGAGGAGGCCAACGCAAAAAGCGCGCTGTTCCATGAGAGCGGGGCATGACCCTGCATATCGACAAAGCGGGCCACGGCCCCATCCCACTGGTGATGCTGCACGGCTGGGCCATGCACGGCGGCGTGCTGGCGCCGTTGGTGGAGGCGCTCGGCGACCAGTGCACGATGTATGTGGTCGACCTGCCCGGCCATGGCTATTCGCGCGACAGCGAGCTGCCGCTGGAACCGCGCGTCTGCGCCGCCGCAATCGCGGCGCAGGCGCCACCGGCAATATGGCTCGGCTGGTCGCTGGGCGGATTGATCGCGCTCACCGCCGCGCTGGACATGCCGCGCCAGGTGCGCGGCCTGGCGATGTTGTGCGCCACGCCGAAATTCGCACGCGACGCCAGCTGGCCGCATGGCGCGGACGCGACGCTGGTTCGTCAGCTGGCGACCGATCTGGAAACCGATTACCACGCCACGCTGGAGCGCTTCCTGGCGCTGGAAGCGATGGGCAGCGCCGACCCGCGCGCCGAATTGCGTCACCTGCGCACGCTGGTGTTCGAGCGCGGCGAACCGGATCGGCGCGTGCTGCAGGAAGGCATTGCGCTGCTGGAAACCGCTGACCGCCGCGCCGCCCTGCCCGACCTCACCGTGCCCAGCGCGTGGATCTCCGGTCGCCGCGACCGGCTGGTGCCGCCGCAGGCGATGCAGTGGTCGGCCAGCCAGTGCGCGGGCCGTTATCACGACATACCGCAAGCCGGCCACGCGCCGTTCTTCGCCCACGCCGATGCCGTGGCGCAGGCGTTGCAGCCCTTGCTGGCCACCTTCGAACGATGAAACCGATGCCATGACCGCGTTCCAGCTCGACCCATCCCGCATAGCCCATCAGTTCGGCCGCGCCGCCGGCACCTACGAAAAACACGACGTGCTGCAGCGCGAAGTGCAGTCGCTGCTGCTGGATCGTCTGGACTTCTATTTGCAGACGCCGCAGCGCGTGGTGGACATCGGCGCCGGCACCGGCCGTGGCAGCGCGTTGCTGAAGCAGCGCTACCCCAAGGCCGAGGTGATCGCCATCGACCTGGCGCTGCCGATGCTGCGCGCCGCAAAGAAGCACAGCAGCTGGCGCAAGCCGTTTCTGCGCGTCTGCGCCGAAGCCACCGCCTTGCCATTGGCCGACCACAGCGTCGACGTGCTGCATTCCAACCTCTGCTTCCAGTGGATCGATACGCTGCCGCCGCTGTTCGCCGAATGCGTACGCGTGCTGAAACCCGGCGGCATGCTGGTCTTTTCCAGCTTCGGGCCGGACACACTGAAGGAGCTGCGCGCCGCCTGGGCCGAGGCCGACCAGCAGGCGCACGTCAGCCGCTTCCTGGACATGCACGACGTGGGCGATGCGGTGCTGGCCGCGGGCCTGCGCGACCCGGTGCTCGACGTCTGCCGCTACACCCTCACCTACAGCGAGCCGCGCAAGCTGCTGCAGGATCTGCGGGGCCTGGGCGCCACCAACGCCGACCGCGCGCGTGAGCGCAACCTCACCGGCAAGGCGCGCTACCAGCGCATGCTGGAGGCGTACGAGTCCATGCGTTTGGACGGCCATATCCCGGCCACCTGGGAAGTGGTCACCGCGCATGCGTGGGGGCCGCCGCAAGGACAGGCGCGACGTGGTGCTGGCGGCGTCGAGATCGCCAGCTTCTCGGTCGACAGCCTGCGCGGTTCACGACGCTGACGTAAAACCCGGGATTCTCCGCTCGCATCGCGTTCACACCACCGCGGCCTATCCTCGAAAGCATTGTTTTCGATGCAGGGAGCCGCGGATGACGTTGCAGGGCAAAGTGGCGCTGGTGACCGGCGGCGCGCAGGGCATCGGCCGCGCCATCGCCACGCGGCTGGCGCAGGAAGGCGCCGCCGTACTCATCGAGGATCTGTCGGACAACGCGCGTGCCGAGGAAACCCTGCAGGCATTGCAGTCGATGGGCGCAAAGACGGCGCTGCTGGTTGGCGACGTGGGCAAGGTGGCCGATGGCCAGCGGGTGATCCGCGAAGGCGTGGCCGCGATGGGCCGCATCGACATCCTGGTCAACAACGCCGGCGTGGAGCGGCGCGCCGGTTTCCTGGATGCCAGCGAAGCCGATTACGACCTGGTGATGCACGTCAACCTGAAAGGCCCGTTTTTCATCACCCAGGCCTTCGCCAGACATGTGCGCGACCGCGGTGGCGACGGCCGGGTGATCAACATCAGTTCGGTGCACGAGGAATTGCCGTTCCCGCATTTCGCCAGCTATTGCGCCAGCAAGGGCGGCCTGAAAATGCTGACGCGCGATCTGGCCATCGAGCTGGCCCCGCTGGGCATCACCATCAACAATATCGCGCCGGGCGCGATCAAGACGCCGATCAATGCCCACCTGATGGACGACCCCGCGCTGCTGAAGGCGCTGCGCGCGAACATCCCGCTGAAACGGCTGGGTACGCCCGAGGACGTGGCCGGCGTGGCCGCGTTCCTGGCCTCCGACGACGCGGCGTACATCACCGGCACCACGGTGAGGATCGACGGCGGCCTGCTGTGGAACTACCGCGAACAGTGAGTACGCAATGACGGTACTGGACCCGCATGCCAACGCCGAGAAAGCCGCCCGCGTGGCGCCAGCCGATACGCTCACGCCGGCTGACCGTTACCAGGAGCTGTTCGTGGCGGTGCAGCTGGGCCGCGTGTTCGAGGACAGCAAGACCTTCGTCGATTGCGCGCCGCGGGGCGATCCGGAGCAGATCCTGGAGACCTACCGCGCCCGCTGCGGCGTGGCTGACTTCGACCTGAAGGCGTTCGTGAAAGAGCACTTCTCGCCGCCGGTCGTGCACAAGAGCCACTACGTTTCCGTGCCCGGCCAACCGCTGAGGGAGCACATCGACAGCCTGTGGGACGTGCTGACGCGACATCCGCACGAACACCCCGCGCACAGTTCGATCCTGCCGCTGCCACACGCCTACGTGGTGCCCGGCGGCCGCTTCGGCGAGCTGTACTACTGGGATTCCTACTTCACCATGCTGGGCCTGGCCGAGAGCGGCCGGCACGATCTGCTGCGTGCGATGGCCAACAACTTCGCCTACCTCATCGACACCTACGGCCACGTGCCCAACGGCAATCGCAGCTATTACCTCAGCCGCTCGCAACCGCCGGTGTTCGCGTTGATGGTGGAGTTGTTCGAGCACCATGGCATCTGCGCGGCGATGGAATACCTGCCACGCCTGCGCAAGGAATACACCTACTGGATGGATGGCGCCGACGACCTGCACGCCGGCGACGCGCACCGCCACTGTGTGCGGCTGGAGGACGGCAGCCTGCTCAACCGCTACTGGGACGACCGCGACACGCCGCGCGAAGAGTCCTATCTGGAAGACGTCACCACGGCGAAGCAATCCTCGCGGCCGGTGCACGAGGTGTACCGCGAACTGCGCGCCGGTGCCGCCTCCGGCTGGGATTTCAGCACGCGCTGGTGCGACGACGCCGACAGCCTGGCCAGCATCCGCACCACCGCGATGCTGCCGGTCGATCTCAACGCGCTGCTGTACAAGCTGGAGCGCCAGATCGGCCTGCTCAGCCGCGCCAGCGGCCAGCGCGAGCAGGGCGAACAGTTCCAGCGAAAAGCGCAGGCGCGGCGGGCGGCGATCGACCGCATGCTGTGGAACGAGGAAGCCGGCGCCTATCTCGATTACGACTGGCAGCGCGCCGCCCCGCGCGAAGCGTTGAACGCCGCCACCGCCACGCCGCTGTACGTCAACATCGCCACCCGCGAGCAGGCCCGCCGCGTGGGCGAAGCGCTGCGCACGCGACTGCTGCAGGACGGCGGCATCGGCACCAGCGAAAGCATCAGCGGCCAGCAATGGGACCAGCCCAACGGCTGGGCGCCATTGCAATGGCTGGCCATCGGCGGCCTGCGCCACTACGGCGATCCGTTGGCCGGCGAGATCGCGCAGCGCTGGCTGCGCACCGTGGGCAGCCTGTACCAGCGCGAGAGCAAGCTGGTCGAAAAATACGTGGTGATGAAACAGGACGACGGCGCGGTCGGCGGCGGTGGCGGCGAATACCCCTTGCAGGACGGCTTCGGCTGGACCAACGGCGTCACCCGCCGCCTGCTGCGCGAAGACCCCGCCAACGAAGCCAACGAAGCCAAAGCTGCCAGCCGCGAGTGAGCCGGCACCAGGCGGCGATCAGAAGCTGAGTTCGCGCCGCAACAAGGCGCCCAGCCAGCGGGTGAAGCGGCCGAGCAGGCTACGCGACTCGCCGGCGATCGCCGCACTCCCGGGCGCTTCATGTCGCAGCGGATCATGCCGGTCGCAATCGTCGAAACGAACCCGGAAGGTGGATTCCAGCGGCGTCACCGAGCCGTCGGATTGGCGCACGCTGGTCACCTCGCCACCATAGACGCTGGCCACATAGGGTTCGTCGAGCGTGCCGAGGTTGAGCCGGTCGATGCCGCTGAGGCGGCAGTGCACGATCGGCAATTCCGGCAGCGCGGCGCGGAAGCTCACGGCTTGCCCAAGCACCAGTCGCGACAATGCGGCCTCGCCGACAAACGCATGGCCCTTGACGCCACCGTCCGTGCCGACCACGCCCAGCAGGGCCTCGCCACCCTTGAGCCATTCGTCCGCGCGCAGGGTGGGGTTGAGGTCGACCACGCGACCGGCGAATGGCGCGCGCAAGGTCAGCCGCGCCTGTTCCGCCTCATAGCCGGCAACGGTCTGGCGCGCGGTGTCCCAGCGCTTGCGCAGGGCCGGACCGAGCGCGCGCAGTTCATCGTCGAAGGGCTGCTGCTCGACCTGCCACTTGAGCCGAGCGGCCTGCTGGCGCGTACTGGCCAGCTGGTAGTCGAGATCCGGCGAGGCGAGCTGCGCCAGCACGGCGCCGGCCGATACCGACTGGCCTTCGCGCACCGGCAACGTGACCACCTGTGCCGCGCGCGGCGCGTACACGATCTGCGCCTGCGCCTGGCCGAGTACCGCCGGCGCATGCACGGCGCCCTGCCACGGAATCAGCAACACCGCCGTCAGCAATGCCGCCGCGATCATGGTGCGCAGGGTATGCCGGTTCCAGTGCAGCTCGGCGCGGCGCTGCCACCACACGCGCATCTCGCGCACGATCGGCAGCGCCAGGAACCAGCCCAGCTCCACCGCCATCAGCACGATGCCCAGCGCACGAAAGAAGAAGTGGAACACCAGCAGCGCAATCGACAGGAACAGCACGAAACGGTACAGCCAGGTGACCATCGCGAAGACCACCAGGAACCGGTGGTGCTTCGGCGGCAACGCTTCCGGCGGTGCATCGCCGAAGCCGAACAGCCGTTCGCGCAGCCACCAGCGGCCCAGCGCGAACGTGCGCTCGTGCAGGTTCGGCACGTTGAGCCAGTCCGACAGCAGGTAGTAGCCATCGAAGCGGGTAAACGGGCTGGCATTGATCGCCAGCGTCAACAGCCAGGTGCTGGTGGCCAGCATGAACACGCCGGCGCGCAGCGGGCCGTCCGGCAGGAAATTCCACAGCAGCGTGGCGTAGGCGGCCAGCATCAATTCGGCCAGCACGCCGGCACCGCCGATCTGCAGCCGGGCGCGGCGTGATTTCAGTTTCCATGCCTCGTTGGTATCGGTGAACAGCACCGGCCACATCACCAGCAGCGCGATGCCCATGGTCGGTATGCGGCAGCCGTGGCGATAGGCGGTGAACGCGTGGCCAAGCTCATGCAGCACCTTGGCGAAGCTCAGCGCGAGGCCCAACCCAAGCAGGCCCTGCCACGTGGTGTAGGCGTGGAACGTGTGCACGAAGCTGTCCCACTGGCGCGACACCAGATACAAGCCGAGCACGGCCGCGCCCAGGGTCAGCCACCAGAAGCCCGGGCGGTAGACGAAGCTGATCCATGGATACACGCGGCGCAGGAATGGCATCGGCCGCACCAGCGGTACCCGGAAGAACAGGTAGTTCTTCAGCAGCCATCGCGGCATCGACAATTTGTAGTGCGCCGCGGCCTGCGCCAGTCGCGCGCTGTCCTGCGCCGTCGCCGCCAGGATCAGGTGATGGCCGCCGAGGAACTGCGCCAGTGCGGCCACGTCCTCGGCGTCGACGCTGAGCGTGGTCTGCGCGTTCACGGCCGCGACCACCGCGTCGACCGTGCCCAGCGACCAACGCGAGAGGATCTCGAACGCTGGCCAGCCCAGTTCGTAGAAGCGGTTCGCGGCGGGATCGTGCAGGGTCCACGTCGGCGAACCGTCCGGTGCCGCGGGCGCGGGGTTGAGGGTCAGTTCCTGGCGCAGCGGCGGCAGCGGT
>DATJCF010000315.1:0-4672 GCA_035514935.1 Rhodanobacter sp.
CCGCGACGGCCTTGAGCAGGCGCACCTTGCCTACGATCCGGAACTGGTTGTCGAAGGCCGGTTCTCCTTTGATTCGGGAGTGGCGGGCGCGCGTCGTCTGTTTGCCCTGGAACACCGGCCCACGGCGATTTTCGGCGCCAACGACGACACCGCCGCAGGCATCCTCTGGGCTGCGGCCGAACGGGGGCTCAAGGTGCCGAAAGACCTTTCTGTTTGTGGCTTCGATGACATCCCGCTTGCGCGCCAGGTGTGGCCGGCACTGACCACGGTGCGGCAACCCAGTCAGGACATGGGGCGGATCGCGGCGATGCAATTGCTGCGCACCATCAAGAGTGGGAAGCCGGGCCAGATGGTGTCGGTGCCGTATACGTTGCGCTTGCGGCAATCCACGGGGGTGGCGCCCAGGCGCGTGCGCCCCTGACGCAAGCAAGTTCGCCCAGGCGTTTTCGGAACGCGCCGTGCCGCGCCGCGGTTGATTGACAGCGCTGTCACATTCGGCAAATACTCGAACGGATACGAGGTCGTGTGGCAATCACGCCATGGCGCACAGCTGGGGAGAGTCACCATGCAGCTTGTCTTTCGTGATCGACGGGTGTCGATCAAACGGGCTTTCACGACGGCAGGAGCGCTGGTCTGCGCTTTCACCGTGGCCAGCGCCTGCAGCGCGGACGTCAAGCCCACACCGACCGATGGGGTGCACTCGGCTGTAGTGCACCCGGACGCATGGCCCAAGGTGAAGTGGCCGTTCGCGCACGATGCGGCGCTGGAACAGCGCGTGAAAAGCCTGCTGGCCAAAATGTCGGACGAAGACAAGGTGGGCCAGATCATCCAGGCCGACATCGCCAGTGTTACCCCGGACGAGGTGCGCAAGTACCGGCTGGGCTCGATCCTGGCGGGTGGCAACTCCAAGCCCGGCGGCAAGCTGTCCGGCGGCAAGGCATGGCTGGAATTGTCTGACGCGTTCTATCACGCATCCGTCGACACCAGCGATGGCGGCCTGGGGATTCCCGTGCTGTTCGGCGTGGATGCCGTGCATGGTCACAATGATGTGGTCGGCGCCACGATCTTCCCGCAGAACTCCGCGCTGGGCGCGATGCGCGATCCCGCGCTGGTTGCCGAGATCGCCGCCGCCACCGCCGAGGAGGCGCGTGCGACGGGTATCAACTGGACGTTCGCGCCCACGCTCACCGTGCCGCAGGATGATCGCTGGGGCCGCGCGTTCGAGGGTTATTCGGAAGATCCGGCCGTGGTGGCGAGCTACGCCGCCGCCGTGGTCGAGGGGTTGCAGGGCAAGCCGGGTACCGCCGGGTTCCTCGACAATGCGCATGTCATTGCATCGGCCAAGCATTTCGTGGGCGACGGCAGCACCAGGGACGGCAAGGACCAGGGCGACGCCGAAGTCAGCGAGGAGAACTTGCGCGACGTGGCCTCCGCCGGCTATCCGCCGGCCATCGCCGCCGGTGTGCAGACCGTCATGGCGTCGTTCTCCAGCTGGAACGGCGAGAAGATGTCCGGCCACAAGGGCCTGCTGACCGATGTGCTGAAGGGGCGCATGGATTTTCAGGGTTTCGTCGTTGGCGACTGGAACGGCCACGGCCAAGTGCCGGGTTGCACCAATGAGGATTGCCCGCAGGCGATCAATGCCGGCATGGACATGTTCATGGCGCCGGACAGCTGGCGCGGGCTGTACAAGAACACGCTGGCGGAAGTGAAGTCCGGGGTGATTCCGATGTCGCGGCTGGATGACGCGGTGTCCCGCATCCTGCGCGTAAAGATGCGCCTGGGCCTGTTCGACAAGGGCTCGCCGTCCTCGCAGATTTCGGACAATCCGTCCTATGCCCTGGGCAGCCCGGAGCATCGCGCCATCGCGCGGCGTGCGGTTCGTGAAACGCTGGTGCTGCTGAAAAACCACAACGGCATCCTGCCGCTGAATCCGAAGCAGCGGATCCTGGTGGCCGGCGATGGCGCGGACAACATTCCCAAGCAGTCCGGTGGCTGGACCTTGACCTGGCAGGGCACCGGCACCACCAACGCCGATTTCCCGAATGGTCAATCCATCTGGGGTGGCATCCACGAGCAGGTTGTGGCCGCCGGTGGTTCGGCGCAGTTGTCGGTGGATGGCAGGTACACCCAGAAGCCCGACGTTGCCATCGTGGTCTACGGCGAGAACCCGTACGCCGAATTCCAGGGCGACATTCCCAACCTGCTGTTCTCGCCTGGCGACAGCAGCAACCTGGACATGATCAAGCGCCTGCGCGCGCAGGGGATTCCGGTGGTGTCGGTGTTCCTGTCCGGGCGGCCGTTGTGGGTGAACCCCGAAATCAACGCGTCCAACGCGTTCGTGGCGGCATGGCTGCCCGGTTCCGAGGGTGGCGGCGTGGCCGACGTGATCCTGCGCACCGCCGCTGGCGCGGTCAACCACGATTTCCACGGCAAGCTGGCGTATTCGTGGCCGCGCACGGCCGTGCAGACGCCGCTCAACGTGGGCCAGAAAAACTACAACCCGCAGTTCGCGTTCGGTTATGGCCTGACCTACAAGGACAAGGACACGCTCGGCACCTTGTCGGAAGTTTCCGGCGTCAAGGACAGTGCCGTTGCACCGGGTCTTTATCTGCAGCGGGGCAAGCCTGTTGCCGGGTTGGCTCTGCAATTGACGGGTGCCGATGGCGCCAGCATCGACGAGGTCGTCGCACCGGCACGTTCGCGCGACGGCAGCATTCGCATCACCGCCATCGACTACCAGGCGCAGGAAGACGCCCGTCGTGTCGAGTGGTCCGGCGCTGGCGCCGCTTCGGTGGCACTGCATGCGGCATCGAAGCTGGATCAGGATCGCCAGACCAATGGCGACGTTCTGCTGGTGACCACCATGAAGGTGGACGCGCTGGCTCCGGGCAAGGTCAGCCTTGCCGTCGCTTGCGGTGACAAGTGTGGCGCCAGCGTGCCGCTGGATGCCACGCTGGCGACGTTGCCCAAGGGCGAATGGCTGCGCGTTGGCGTCCCGCTGAAGTGCTTCCGTGAGGCCGGAGCGGACATGACGCGGATCGACGTGCCGTTCCGCCTGCAAAGTGCGGCCAAGGCCACGCTGTCGATTGCCCGGGTGGCATTGGGTACGGACGTGGACAAGCTGGTGGCTTGCCCCACCCATTGAAGTATCCGGTCGCGCGTGCGGGGCGTGCGACTTTTTTCCGCTCGACCGCAGCGGCAGGTTCATCTGCCGCCTGCATAACAACAATCCATAGAAGTCGAACGTTTATCGAATACGGGGAATGACATGAACGCTATCGCTGAACCGGTTACTGCGCGTCCGAAAACCACCGTGGTGTTTACTTGCGTGCTCGCCGCGCTGGCCGGGTTGATGTTTGGCCTGGACATCGGCGTGATTTCAGGCGCCACCCAATTCATCCAGAAGGAATTCCTGATCGACGACCACATGATCGAGTGGATCGTCAGCTCGATGATGCTGGGCGCGGCGATCGGCGCGCTGGGTGCGGGCTGGATGTCTTCCACGCTGGGACGCAAACGATCGCTGATCCTGGCCGCCGTGATGTTCGTGGCCGGCTCGCTGCTCAGCGGTGGCGCATGGTCGCCGGAGACGCTGATCGCGGCACGCGTGATCCTGGGCCTCGCCATTGGCGTGGCCACCTTCACCGCACCGCTGTATCTGGCCGAGGTGGCGCCGGAGAACATCCGCGGCGCGATGATCTCGCTGTACCAGCTGATGATCACCACCGGCATCCTGGTGGCGTTCCTGTCCGACACGGCGTTCAGCTACACCGGCAACTGGCGCTGGATGCTGGGCATCATCGCGATCCCCGGCATCCTGTTTCTGCTTGGCCTGTTTTTCCTGCCGGAAAGCCCGCGCTGGCTGATGATGCGGGGACGCAAGCAGGCGGCGACCGACGTGCTGCAGAAGCTGCGTGGTGATGCCGAGCATGTCAGCAACGAAGTGGCCGACATCGAGGAGCAGCTGAAGATGCCGCAGAAGGGCTGGCACCTGTTCCTCGAAAACCGCAATTTCCGCCGCTCGGTCGGCCTGGGCGTGTTGCTGCAGGTGGTCCAGCAGCTGACCGGCATCAACGTGGTGATGTACTACGCGCCGCGCATTTTCCAGGACATGGGCTACGCCACCACCGCGCAGATGTGGTTCACCGCCGCGGTGGGTCTGACCAACATGCTGGCCACGTTCATCGCCATCGGTTTCGTGGACCGTCTCGGCCGCAAGCCGATCCTGTACGCGGGTTTCAGCGTGATGGCGATTGGCCTGGGTCTGGTCGGCACGATGATGCACCTGGGCATCACCACGCATGGCGAGCAGCTCTTCACCGTGGCGATGCTGCTGCTGTTCATCGTGGGCTTCGCGATGTCGGCCGGCCCGCTGATCTGGACCCTGTGCTCGGAAGTGCAGCCGCTGAAGGGCCGCGATTTCGGCATCGGCGCCTCGACCTTCACCAATTGGGTCGCCAACATGATCGTGGGCGCCACGTTCCTGACCTTGCTCAACGGCATCGGCAACGCGGCCACGTTCTGGCTGTACGGCGCGCTCAACGTAGTGTTCATCCTGATCACGTTCTTCCTGATCCCGGAAACCAAGAACGTCACGCTGGAGCAGATCGAGCGCAACCTGATGGCTGGCAAGCCGCTGCGTGACATCGGCCAGTAAGTACACGATGCA
>DATJCF010000316.1:0-8368 GCA_035514935.1 Rhodanobacter sp.
CGGGTTGTTGGCATTCCCCGGCGAAAACGTGATGTTGCCATTGCTGTCGGTGGTGCTGGTGGCGCCGCGCAGCCCTTCCAGATACCACTGCACGCCGAAGCTGAATTCGCCGGTGAGGCTGACTTCCAGGATGCGGGTTTCGATCTGTACCTGCAGCGGCACGCTGTCCAGCTTCTGGATCGCCGACTCGATCTCGCTCCATTGCGAGGGCCGTGCGCGCACCAGCAACTGGTTGTTGCTGTCGACCGCGCTGATACGCACGCTGCCGTCGCTGGAGCTGTACGACTTGGCGGGCGCGGTATTGCTGTCGACAGGCTGCGTGGCCGATCCGGTCATGGCGCCGCCGTTGTCGATACCGCTGACCAGGCTGTTGCCGGTATCGCCATCGGCATTGCCCAGGGTGGCGCTGCTCAGGCCGGGACCGACCTGGCCGCCGTTGTCGCCAGCGCCGGTGCCGGCACCGTTGGTATAGATCTGCGCCAGGTAGCGGGCCAGGTCCGACGCCTTGATGTTGCGCACGTCGTACACGAACAGCTGCGGCTCGTTGCCGCCGCCGCGGTCGATGCGGGCGATCCAGTCGCCCACTTCGCGCAGGTAGTCGGGCTGGGTGCTGATCACCACCAGCGCGTTGGTGCGCTCGATCGGGATGAAGCGCAGCATGCCGGCCAGCGGGGTGTCGCCCTTGGGGCCGAACATGCTGTCCAGTTTCGGCATCAGTTCATCGACGCTGGCGCGCTGCAGGCTGAACACGCCTACCGACATGCCGCGCAGCCAGTCCACGTCGAAGGTGCGCACGGTGCGCTGGTAGTTGGCCAGCTCCTGCGCGGTGCCGGACATCACCAGCAGGTTGCGCGCCGAATCGACCAGCAGGATCGAATCCGGCCGCGCGAACGGCTTGATCAGTTTCTCCATCTCGGTGGCGGAGATGTAGCGCAGTGGGAACAGCCGCGCCTGCAGGCCGCCCTGCGGCGCCGACGCGCCCAGGCTGGGCACCAGGTTGCCGCCCAGCGCATCCTTCGCCGGCAGCACCACGTAACTGCCGCCGCGCAGCACCAGCGCATTGCCGGTCCACGACAGCAGCGTCTCCAGGATCGGCAGCGCCTCGCTCGCATCGACCGGTTCGGCGGTGGAGAACGAAATGTTGCCCTGCACGCCGGGCACGATGGTGTAGTTCTTTTTCAGCAGGTCGCCCAGGATCGCCTTCACCACCGCCTGCACCGGCTGGTTCTCGAAATTGAAGGTGACGCCTTCAGGCCCGGCCGCTGGCGTGCGCGGCGTGGCCAGGCCGGTGGGGCGGATGAACTGGCCACTGCCCTGGCTCAGTTGCGGGCGCACTACCGATGCCGAATCGGGCGCAACCGTGGTGTTCAGAGGCAACGGCGCCGGCACCGGGTCCCGGGTGCCGGCTACCGCCTCGCGTTGCAACGCGTCGTTGTCGTGCGGTTGCGGCAGGCTGGAGCAGCCCGCCAGCCATACCGCCAGCGCCAACCCCAGCGCGCGTAGCGGACGGGCCTGTCTGTACGTGCGATGCATGCTCAATGCTCTCCTTCGTGAACCGCGGCGGCTTGCGCGGCGCGACGTTTCTGGATGATCTCGCGCAGCGCGCGGATGCGCTGCGTTTGGGTGTGGGTTTGAGTGTCGGGAGACGTCTGCGCCGGAGCGCGGGTTGCATCCGCAGCAGGTTCGCCGGGACGGCCGTCCGGCCCTTCCGCGGGAGCCGGGGTGACCAGCGGCGTCGACGGCCAGGACACGCTACTGTCGGGGCCTGGCCCAGCGGCCTGACCCGGCGCCGACGACGGGCCATCGATCGGCGCACCCGCGGCCAGGGACAACTCCACGCGACCGCTGGCGGTATCGAAAACCGCCGAGCGCGGCTTCACCTCGACCAGGGTGATGTCACCACCGGACACCCGCTTGCCAGCACGCAGCCGCACTTGCCGATTGCCCTGGTGGTCGTACAGCAGCGCCATGTGCATGGTCGGCGTGATGATCACCCCGGTGAGTTCCAGCTCGCCGATGCTGCCGCTGCCCGCCGATGGCGTCACGGGCTTGCGATCGGGATTGAACAGCGGTTGCTGCCAGACCACGGCGAACTGGTTGCGCGGTACCGGCGGCGGCAACGGCGCGGCACGATCCGCCACCGGCGCCGCCGACGGCGGGCTGGCGGCCGGCCAATGCGCGCGGCTGCCAGCACCGGACAACAGCAGCAGCCACAGGCCCGCCAGCACGGCCAGCAACAGCAGCAGGGCCGGGGTCAGCCGGCGCTGGCTGGCGGCGTTCATGGCTGCACCTGCGCAGCGGCGCGGGCGGGACGCAGATAGCCCGATACGGTGAACTGCACTTCCAGCGGTGCGGTACCGTCCTGCTGCGCTGCCGTCGGGTTGCGGTAGATGTTGAGCTCATCGACGAACAGGTACGGCGTGCCCTGCTCCAGCGCGTGCAGCACCGCCGCCAGCGGTTCGATGGCGCAACTCAGACTGACGCGGGCGGACGCCTTGCGATAAGGCTCGCCACCTGCCGCCGGTGGATCGGGGATGGGCATTTTCTGGCTGACCACGCAGCCCCGGTTGGCGGTCTGCGCGGCCACCACGTCGACCACGCGCTGCATCAGGCCCGCGGCCGCGGTGTTGGTATCGCTTTCGGGAAGGAACGCATTGCTGGCCGCCTGGCCCGCGCCCAACGCGGCCAGCCGCCGCTCCAGCCGTGGCTGCTCGGCAATCGCTGCGGCGTAGTGGGCGTGCGTCTGTTGCAGCTCGTCCATGCGGGCATCGATCTGTCGCAGCGGCGCCACCCACCACCAGTGCAGCAGTAGGAAATAGGCCAGCGCCAGCGCCGCCAGCAGCAACAGCACGGCGGCGATGCGGCGCTCGCGCGGCGTGGGCGAATAACTCATGGCGCGCTGCCGCCGCTGGCCGGCGCAGCGCTGCCGGCTTGCGCCGGTGTCTGCCGCAACTGCGCCACCAGGTAGAAGCGCTCCTTGCCGGTGAGCGCATCGGGCTGGATCGACCCCTGGAAACTGGCGTCGGTGATCAGCGGCGAATCCTTCAATGCATCCAGCAATCGTGCCGCCTGGCGGCTCTGGCCCTGCATGCCGACCTGACCATCGGCATCGATGCTGAGCCGCTCCAGCCAGGCGCTGCCGGGCAGGCGCCGGGTGAGATCGGCGAGCAGCGCCAGCATGGTCGTCGCATGCTGTTTGCGTTGCACCAGGAAACCGGCGGCGCCGGCGTTGTCCTGCAGTTGCTGGCGCAGTGCCAGCACCTGCTGCGCATCGGCACGCATGCTTTCCACCTGGGCCTGCATCCGCGCCAGCGCCTGCCGGCGGTTGTGCAGGTATTGCCCCAGCCCCAGCACCAGCAGCGCCAGGCAGGCCACCGCCAGCGCGCGATTCCAGCGACGGCGCGGATGAACATGATGCGGCCGGCGCGCAGGCGGCAGCAGGTTGATGCCCAGTCGTCCATTCCCCTCGGGCAGATCCACTGCGTCGACGGCGACGCCGGCGGCCGCCAGATGCGCCAGCAGCGGATCGAGCGTGTTGCGCGGCGTGGCCAGCAGCTCGGCACGGAAATGCCCGGCCGCGGCCGGCGTGGCCGACGGCAGTTCGCGCGCGGCGTAGTGCACCTGTTCGACGGTGAACGGCGTCTGCCGATCCATCTCGAACGCCATCACCTGCGCCAGTTGGCTGCGCGCGGCCAGTGGCAGCGAAACGGCGCGCCGCAATACCGTGCGCGGATCCAGCAGCAAGGCGAGGCGACGGTCTTCGCGATCCACGGCCTGCAGCGCCGTGCTCACCGCGGCGCGTTGTGCGAGCGCGTCGTCGTCGACAGACCAGCGCGCCAGCGGCTGCGCCTCGCCGGCGCGACGCAAGGTCCACTGCCCCTGTGCCTGCTGCAACAGATGCCACGCCACGCCAGCGCCCAGCCGGCCACGCCAGCGCGGCGGCAGCAGCGCACGCAATTCAGTGCCCCACCAAGCGAAAAACGCCGGGCACGGCGAGCTGCGCCAGGCTTGGCGCAGGCGATCGCGCCCCGACCGCAGCGGCGGCAGCAGCGTATTCATTCCTCGTTTCCCTCCTGCCAGCGCAGCACCGCGTAAGGTTGCGCAGCAGCGCTCCCCGCCCGCCAACGAACCGTGGCCCGCAATACGGCTTGCGTGCCATCCGCTAGCGTAGCTTGCGAACGTACGCTGTGGGTGACTCCGCTACCAACGGTCAGCTCGGGATCAGCGGCATTGCGCTGCCGCGCGGCCTGGATTTCCTGCGCGCGCTCGGCGGTCATGCCGGGAATCGCGGCCAGCGCCAGCG
The DNA here is from genome assembly GCA_035514935.1 of Rhodanobacter sp. Lineage (GTDB taxonomy): Bacteria > Pseudomonadota > Gammaproteobacteria > Xanthomonadales > Rhodanobacteraceae > Rhodanobacter. The sequence goes on from DATJCF010000316.1 coordinate 4,304, forward strand.
ACGTGGCCACGTTCGGGTCCGGGCTGGCCTGGCCCGACCACAAGGTGATGTGCGGCGCCAGCGTGCGATACAGCGTAGAGCTCACGCCCAGCACCATCTGCAACTCCTCGACGCTGGCGAACGGACCATGCCGCGGCCGGTAGCGGCGACCCACCGCGGCATATCCCGCAGCATCGCCGACCTTGCCATCGAACGCGGAAGGGCTGCGCCACTCCACCACCCGCACGGCCAGCGCCTGCGCCTCGTCCGGGCTCACTCCCGCGGCACGGAACAGGCCCTGCAACACCGCTGGCGAGGCGCTGTTCAAGTCGACCTTGCCGCTCTCGTCGACGGCACGAATCCGCACCTCGGCACCCTCGTAGGACATCGTGTACAGACGGCCATCACCGATCCAGCGCTGTTTGGCGCGCGTATCGTGCAACCCGCGCAAGGCGCGCATGAACCCCGCTTCGGCGGCGTAATGGGCGCGGGTCTGCGCCAGTTGATGGCGCGCCAGCACCGCCTCGGTATGCACCACGGCCGCGTAACCGCCCAACAGCACGGCCAGCAGCGCGCACGCCCACAGCACCAGCAGCAAGGCCACGCCGCGCTGCCGTCGGGGTGATGGACACGTGCGCATCACTGCGCCCCCATGCGACGGATCGGCAGGGTCGACGCGCCGCGCCCGGTGTCGTCAGCCTCCACGCGCAGCGGCACCTCCAGCGTGGGCCAGGACACCATGCCGTCCAGTTGCAATTCCACCCGCACCAGCCGCGGCAACGCACGGCCATCAGGCCAGCTGGCGAGCCACGGCGTGGCGCGCCCCCGCACATCGACGCCGCGATAGCTGAAACGGCCTGCGCGCACATGATCGACCAGCACCTGTGGCTCGCCCACCGGCTGCGGCGTACTGCCATCGGGCGGCAGCAGGGCCAGGCCAAGCTCCAGCCGCAAGCCACCAGTGCCGTCATCAACCAGACGCAGGGTTTGCAACTGCGGCCCCAACTGGCCGAGGTAACCGGGCAACGGCGCCACGTAACGCAGCCGTTGCGGCGCGCCATCGACAACCAGCGGCGTGCCGTGGTCATCGTGATCGATCGTCTGACTCAGCGCCTGCGCCAGCTCGCGACGCAGCAACTGCTGCGCCGCGCGCACCTGGTCGAGCCGCTCGATCCGCGCATTGCCGGCATGCACACTGCGCGTGGCGATGCGGACGCCGGCGTAGACGCCCAGCATCAGCAGGGCCAGCAAGGCCAGCGAGGCCAGGACTTCGAGGAGGGTGAAGCCTTGTTGGAGCGGGGATTTGGGATTAAGGATTCGGGATTCGGAAAGCGCTCGGTACCCAAGCCAGGGGTGTGGCGGGAGCCCCACGGCGTATCGAAAGCCGCTTTTGCGTTCACGAATCTCAAATCCCAAATCCCAAATCCCGGGCGCGCCCCGCCAAGCCCCGGTTCTCACCGCGATCCCACCGCGCGCCCTCATGGCTTCGTCGCCATCGGGTTGGTGCTGCGATCGGCGGAGAGCAGGCGCAAGGTGCGGAAATTCGCCGTGTGCGGATGCGCGGCCGCGCCCCAGCTGACCTGCAGATCCAGCTGATAGAGCTGCAGTGGCGTCGGGTCGTCGGCCGCGGGGGCATGCCATGGCGTCACGTCGAGCTGCCACCGGAATTTGCGATCGAACCGTCCCGCACTGTGACCCGGCTGCAACGGCTCGACGGCGTACGCGCTGTCGAGCTTGCTGCGCGCCCACATCGCCGCCGCGCTGGCATCGGCCGCCTGACTGGTAAGCCCGATGGCGCCGCCGGCGACCTGCATCAGGATCGCGAAGGCGATGCCCAGCAGCGCAATGGCAGCCAGGACTTCCAGGAGAGTGAAGCCGTTGGCGCGCGTAGCGCGCCCGGGATTAGGGATTGGGGATTGGGGATTCGTTAGAGCAAGAGCGCCTTTCGGCAAGCCATGACGTTGGCGCCGTGCCGGCAGGCTGGACACCGAGCGCTTTCCGAATCCCAAATCCCCAATCCCGAATCCCGGCTTCATCGCACCACCACCGCGCCCGTAAGCCACGCCACGTCGATCCGCCATTGGCGCTGGCCGCGCTGCACCACGATGTGGCCGCCGGTGGAGCTGCCGTCGGGGAAGAAGCGGATGCGGCCGGTGTGATCGTTGGGCGCATCCTCGCGGGCGCTGGTGATGCTCAACTGCATGCCTGACGGCAGCTGCACGCTTTGTCCGCGCGCATTGCGCCAGCGATGACCGCGGGTATCGAGGTCGAACACCTGCGTCTTGCCGCGCACGATCGCCTGGGCGCGGGTGGCGCGCAGCGCGGCGGCCAGGTCGGCGCTGGCCGCCGCGGCACGGGCGCCGGCCAAGCCCTGCGTCACCGAGAACGCCACCGCCGCGGTGGCCACACCGATCAGCAGGATCACGGCCAGCATTTCCAGAAGGGTGAAGCCACGGGCGCGCGAAGCGCGCCGGGGATTCGGGACTGGGGATTGGGGATTCGTCAGAGCAAACGCGCTTGTCGGCAAGCCGTGGCGTTGGCGGCCCGCCGGCAGCTTGGGCGCCGCGCGCTTTCCGAATCCCCAATCCCCAATCCCGAATCCCGGCTTCATTGCCAGCTACCCACATCCTTGCTGTAGCCGTCACCACCGGGCTTGCCATCCTGGCCGTAGAAAACCAGATCGAAATTGCCGTGTTCGCCGGGCACGGTGTAGCCGAACGCGTGGCCCCAGGGGTCCAGCAACTGCGATGCCTTGACGTACGGGCGCTGCCAGTTCGGCGCGTTGGCCGGCTTGGTCGCCAGATCCTGCAGTTGGCGCGGCGGCGAGCCATTGTCCAGCGCATAGCTGTCGATGGCCTGGCCCAGCACCTGCAACTGCACCTTGCCCGCGCCGTACTTGCCCTTGTCCACACTGTTGCCCACCTGCCGCACCACGATGGTGCCGACGATACCGATCAGCACTATCACGGCCAGCATTTCGAGGAGGGTGAAGCCGCGGGCGCGCGCTGCGCGCCCGGGATTCGGGATTCGGGATTCGGGATTCGGAAAGCGCTTGGCGCCCGAGCCAGGGAAACTGCGCCAACTCCACGGCTTGCCAGGAGCCGCTTCTGCTCTGACGAATCCCGAATCCCGAATCCCAAATCCCGCTATGTATTTAGTCACTGATATCTCCAGGCTTCACTGAATGCTGCTGGTCAAACTCAAAAGCGGCAGCAGAATCGCGGCCATGATGATCGCCACCAGCACCGTCATCACGATGGTCAGCGCGGGCACCAGGGCGGCCAGCAGGCGGTCGATGGCGCGGCGCGATCCGATCTCGAAAGTGTCGGCCACTTTCAGCAGCATGGCGTCGAGCTGGCCGGCTTCCTCGCCCACCTGCACCATCTGCAACGCCAACCGCGGAAACAGGCTCGATTGCGCCAGCGCCAGGCTCAGGCCCGAGCCGCCCTTGACCTGTTCGTGGGCGCTGGCCAGCGCCGCGTCCAGCGCGCGGTTGCCGGTGACCTGCCGCGCGATGGCCAGCGCGCTCAGCAGCGGCACGCCGTTTTTCAGCAGGGTGCCCAGGGTACGGGCAATGCGCGCGGTTTCGACTTTCAGCAGCAGCGGGCCGATCCCGCGCAGGTGCAGCAGGCGGGCATGCCAGGCCAGCCGCGCCTGCGGATCGCGCAGCCGCGCGCGCCACGTCAGCGCGCCACCGATCAGCAACAACGCGATCAGCCACCACCACGCCTGCAAGGTATTGCCCAGCAGCAGCACCGCGCGGGTGATCCAGGGAATCGGCACCTGCATGTCCTGGAAGATCGGCACGAATTGCGGCACCACATAGGCCAGCAGCAGCACCAGCGAACCGAGCACGCCCACCAGCAGGAAGGCCGGGTAGATCAGCGCGTTGATGACGCTGCCGCGCAGTTGCTGGGCGCGCTCCAGGTAATCGGCCAGCCGGCGCAGGGTTTCCTCCAGCGAACCGCCGGCCTCGCCCGCGCGCACCAGGCTCACATACAGCCGGGGGAATACGCCGTGCTCCTCGTCCAGCGCCGAGGACAACGTGTTGCCGCCACGCACCCGCTCGCGCACGCGCTCGATAAG
>DATJCF010000317.1:0-2721 GCA_035514935.1 Rhodanobacter sp.
TCGCCCATGTCCAGAAAGCTCCAGACCTGGGCGCGGACGCCATCCAGCGCCACGAACTCCGCGTTGCCGTCGACCCCGCTGTGCAGCAGGAACAGGCCCTTGGTGGTGCCGACGTAGAGCTCGCCCCGGAAACGCTGCATCGCCAGCACGGTACCGTCCAGCCCGGAATTGCGCGAAAACAGGGTCAGCGGGGATGCCACGTCGAGGCGGCTGAGGCCGTTGTCCAGCGCCAGCCACAAGCCATGTTCCCGGTCCTGGAACATCGACAGGACGGTGTCGTTGATGAGGCCTTCGTTGCGGCGCAGCCGCTCCAGCAGATGGCCCATGCGGTCGACCAGCAGCACGCCGCCCTGCAAGGTGCCGACGGCCAGGGTGCCATTGGCGAGCCATTGCGCGTCGTACAGCTGGTCGTCGCGCAGGATCTTGTTCGTCTCGTTGGGCCAGGCGGCAAGGCGGCCCTTGTCCAGCACAAGCCAGCCCCGCTCGCGGGTGCCGACCAGCAGCGGCCCGTCGTGGTCGGTCTCGTCGCCCCAGGCCACCAGTGCGTGGATTCTTTCGTGCGCAAAACGCGCACCGCCCCTGACCGCCTTCAGCTGATCACCGATGACCTCCATCAGCCCGCGACCTTCGGCGCGCACGTAGAACCGGTCGCGAACCTTGAAGAAATAGTCGAACGAGGTGGTGGCCGTCCAGACGTCCAAATGTTTGCCGCGCAACCGGAACAACTGGGCCACCGTGCCGAAATAGACCCCGTCGTCGGTGACGAAAATGCGCCACACGTCGGCGAAATTGCGGTAGGCAGGGGCGATGTGGTCGAGCAGGGAGACGTAGTGCATGCGGCCATGCACATCGGGTTCGAGATAGCCGAACTCGCCGATGCAGCCCACGTACACGCGACCGTTGGCGTCGACCGCCAGTGAGCGCACGGAGCTCTGGTTGGGCACGGGGATGCGGCGCCAGCGGGTGCCGTCGTATTCCAGCACGCCATCATCGCTGTTGCCCACGTAGATCACGCCGCGCCGGTCCTGCGTCACCGCCCAGTTCTGCGGCGCGGCGCCGTAATCGAGCGGGCTGAAGTTCTGCAGCAACGGCACGCCGGCCTCGGCGGCGTGTTTGCTCTCGATGGTGGATTCCGCTTTGGCCGGGCCTGCGCAAAGCCACAGCGAGGCCAGCAAAGCGGCGATTTTCATCCACGCCATGCTGGCGCGCCTTGCACGGGGCAAGGCGCGCACAGCAGGGCCAACAACGCATGGCGCCGTCGGCGGGTGGATGACCACGGTCATGCTGAACGTGACTCCGGCTGATTTTGCTCAGCCATCGTTAAAGACAAAGCGTCCCCGCGGCCCGATCTGTGCCGATAGTGCGTCGGCCATGGCCGCGGCTTCCCCATCAACGCTGTTTCTCGTCCAGCTTCCGGTTTCAAACCTGCCCCTGAGGGCTCCGGCACAAACATCCATCGGGCGATGGGTGCACGGATACCTGAGCGGCCATTATCGGCAAAACTTTAGGTGTTGGTGCAAATGGGGTGCCCCCGGAGGGCGGCTGGCGCCGCGAGGGGCAGGGTGGCCAGGACGCGCCATCGAAGGCGCGGAGGCCTCCGATGGCGGTGGGTTGGAGCGGAACTCAATCTTTGCCGATGACCTTGCCGTTGCCCGGATCCAGCCGCAACTTCACCTTGTTGCCCGCTGCATTTTTTGCCTTGGCCTTCCAGACGCCGTCATCGAAGTCCACGTCGTGGACATCGGTATAGCCCTGGGTGGACAGCGACGCGCGCACATCCGCCTCGCTCAACTTCGATACCTCGTCCTCCGGGTACACCTTGCCGGTGGCCGGATCGATGCGCACGTCCACGTCGTTGCCATCCGCGCTTTTCGCGTCGGCGTGCCACATGCCGTCCTTGAATTTCACGTCATGGATCTTCGTGTAACCCTGTTCGGTCAATTTGGCCTGCACCTGCGGTGCCGTCATCGACTGTGCGAGCGCCGCCGCGGAAACGCCCAGGCCAAGACCGAAAGCCAGCGAAGCGGCACCGACTTTCATCCATGCTGCGGTTCGTGTGTCGTGCAAGTTCGTCTGTGTCATGTCGACTCCTCGTAATGGACGAAGCGTGAGTGTTGAGCCCCGCCGATCAAGTCGCGGTGAACAGAATGTCATGGCGAACAGGCGACAAAAGGTCGCATCCCGTACGTTATCCACGTCGCCAAGACGTCACGGGTGCGAGACTGGCAACGATCGGTAGATGCCGACGCCTTTGGAGCTTTTGCATGGGCAACACCAATCTTCCGCAATTCGGCGCCGCCGGCGTCGACAACAGTCGAGACACCTTGCCAGGTACCGCGCAGTTGACCGATCAGCAGCGCAACAACTCGCCGGTTGCCGCTGAAAGTGCCGCCATGGCGGCGGTCCTGATGTCGAAAACCGCACCGTTGCCCGCTACCGAGCACCAGCTGCGCGCCCCCGACGCCGCGCTCGGCCTGGAGGAGCTGCTCGCCTATGGCGGCCACCACAACACGGGGTATTCGCCCTCCAACGCCACCTGACACTCCCCGCAGTGCCAAGCGGAAGGCGCCGCGCGTAAGGCACAAAGAAAAAGGGCTCGCATCGCTGCGAGCCCTTTTCATGCATGGTGGCCGGGGACGGAATCGAACCGCCGACACGGGGATTTTCAATCCCCTGCTCTACCAACTGAGCTACCCGGCCGGAAACCTGGAACCATGGGCG
>DATJCF010000318.1:0-1579 GCA_035514935.1 Rhodanobacter sp.
GCCTACCGCAACGGGCTGGATTTGCGCGGCCGCATCGCGTTCCCACGCGCTCCGCTCCCCTCTCCCGCTGGCGGGAGAGGGGCCGGGGGAGAGGGCAGTGCTCCCACGCTGGGCCTCCCCAAGCACACCCTGGTTCCCATCGGCGGCGGCAAGGATTCGCTGGTGGCGGTGGAGGCGATCAAGTCCATCGGTGGTGACGCCACCGCCGTATGGGTGGGCAATTCACCACTGATCGCCGCCTGCGCCGAGCGCACTGGCCTGCCCACGCTGAACATCCAGCGCGAGCTGGCGCCGGGCCTGTTCGAGCTGAACCGGCTGGGTGCGTGGAATGGCCACATCCCGGTGACCGCGGTGAACTCGGCGATCCTCGCGGTGGCGGCGATCCTGTACGGCCACGATTCCATCGCCTTCGCCAACGAGCGTTCCGCCTCGGCCGCCACGCTGGAATACGAAGGCCAGCAGGTGAACCACCAGTGGAGCAAGGGCTACCTGTTCGAAGCCTTGCTCAACGACTGGCTGCACAGCCATGTCGCGGCGGATCTCGATTACTGCTCGCTGCTGCGCCCGTATTCCGAGCTGGCGATCACCCGCGCGTTCGCGAAGCTGACGCCGTATTTCGACGTGTTCTCCAGTTGCAACCGCAACTTCAGGATTCTTGGCCCCAAGCCGGTGGATCGCTGGTGCGGGCAGTGCCCGAAATGCCATTTCGTATTCTTGGCGCTGGCGCCGTTCCTGCCCAAGCCGCGGCTGCTGTCGATCTTCGGCCGCAACCTGCTGGATGACGAGGCGCAGACGGCCGGCTTCGACGCGCTGCTGGAATACCAGGACCACAAACCGTTCGAATGCGTGGGCGAAGGCGCCGAGGCACGCGCCGCGATGTATGCGCTGAGCCAGCGGCCGGAATGGCAGGAAGATGCCCTGGTGGCCCGCTTCAGCAGCACCATCCTGCCCCAGCTCGATGTCTCGCAGTTGGCGCTTGAACCCTGGCTGCAGCCGTTGGGCGAACATCGCGTACCGGTCCGGTTGCAGGGCGCGCTGGCGACCATCGGTTGATGGATGTGTCCAACTCCTCGGTGCCCCCTTGTAGGAGCGACTTCAGTCGCGACGCTCTTGCTTTCGCAACACGACGAGAAGCGTCGCGACTGAAGTCGCTCCTACAGGAATCCGCGGCGTGACGGGGCCGCTATCCATGCGCATCGCTGACCTGGGCGGCCATCGCGTCGCCATCTGGGGCTTCGGCCGCGAAGGGCGCGCAGCCCTCCGCGCGCTGCGCCAGCGCTGCCCCGACCAGCATTTCACCGTGTTCTGCAGCGCCGCCGAGGTCGAGGCCATGCATGCGTTCGACGCGGCGCTGGAGGTGATCGCGAGCGAACCGGATGCCGCCGCGTTGGCCCGGTTCGACATCGTGGTGAAGTCGCCCGGCATTTCCGCCTACAAGCCGGCGCTGCTCGCCGCACAGGCGCAAGGCACGCGATTCACCTCCGGCACCGCGCTGTGGTTCGGCGAGAATCCGGCAGCAAAGGTGATCGCCGTCACCGGCACCAAGGGCAAGAGCACCACCAGCGCCTTGATCGCGCAC
>DATJCF010000319.1:0-5083 GCA_035514935.1 Rhodanobacter sp.
TGCCGTGATGGCGCACCTGGTTGACCTCGGCCCGGGGCAGTTTCAACCCCGGCGCCTTGATGCCCGACTCGTAACCCTGGTCGGTGAAGCAGCGCAGCTCGTTCACCGTCATGAAGTGATGGACGCGGTCGGACAACTGGCTGGCCACGAAGCCCGAATAGTCGGCCAGCGCGTAGGCGGTGTCGCGGTTCTGCCAGCCGCCGGGCAGGGCGGCGGGAAGATCCCAGTGGAACATGGTGACGTGGGGCTCGATGCCCGCGGCCAGCAGCGCGTCGATCACCTTGTTGTAGTGATCCACGCCCTTCTGGTTGGGCTTGCCGCGCCCCTCGGGGAAGATGCGCGACCAGGCGATCGACAGCCGATAGTTGCGCACGCCCAGATTCTTCAGCAGCGCGATGTCTTCCGGATAGCGGTGGTAGCTGTCGCAGGCCACGTCGCCGTTGTCGTTGTTGGCCACCTTGCCGGGCGTGTGGGAAAAGATGTCCCAGTTGGTCTTGCCGCGCCCGTCCTCGTCGACGGCGCCCTCGATCTGGTAGGCCGCCGTGGCGCAACCCCAGCGAAAGTCCTTGGGGAAGCTGTAATGGACTGGCTTGATTCGTGGCCGTGCCGATGAGGCCGCCATGGCCTCGGCGGCCGATACGGCGGCCAGGCCTTTCCCGAATGCCAGTGCGGAGGTGGCGGCGCCGGTGCCGAGTACAAGGCCCGTCCGCAGGAAATCCCGTCTTTTCATTGCTGTCCCTTCCTGTGAGTTTGCACGATAGGTAATTGCCGACACCGGCCGTAAAGACCGCATGATGCATCCGAACGGGGCCGCTCCGCGATGGAGCGGCCCCGCACGATCACGGCTGCAGCGCCACCACCGTCACCGACGCGGGCGGCAGGGTCAGCACGATGGCGCCGTTCTTCAGCGTGCCGCTGATCGACCTGGGCGCCACGGTGCGGGGATGGTCGAAGGTGTTGATGCTGTCGACCTTCGGCGCGCTGAGGGTCTGGCCGTTGGCCGAGGTCGCCTTGAAGCCCAGCGCGGCGGCGTCGACTTGCAGCGGCCGGTTCGGATCGAGATTGGTCAGCGACACCCAGAGCTTGCCGTCCTTGCCCTTGGCGGCGATGGCGTCGAGACGCGGCAGGGTGGTGTCGCCGTGCACGTACGAACCCGCGTCATAGGTGACCGGAATGAAGGTGGCGTCCTGGAACGGCACGTACATCCTGAAGACGTCGTAGGTCGGTGTCAGCACCATCTTCGGGCCGTCGGTGAGGATCATGGCCTGCAGCACGTTGATCATCTGCGCGATGTTGGCCATGCGCACGCGGTCGGCGTGGCGGGCGAAGATGTTGATGTTGAGCGCCGCCAGGATGGCGTCGCGCTGGCTGTTCTGCTGCATCAGGAAGGCGGGGTTGGTGCCTGGCGTCGGCGCCAGCCACGCGCCCCACTCATCGACCACCAGCGCGATCTTCTTCTCCGGGTCGTACTTGTCCATCACGGCGGACTGCTTGTCGATCAGCGGGCCCATCTTCAGGGTCTCCTTGATCACGTGCGCATAGGCCGATTCGTCGAAACCGGTGGACGGCATGTGCGGCGGCCAGCCGTCGTAGATCGTGTAGGAGTGCAGCGACAGGCCCTGGATGTCGAACGACCAGCCGTGGCGTTCCTTCCATGTCTTCATCACCGCCTCGGTCCAGGCGGTGTCGTCGGTGCCGGGGCCGACGGCGATCTTCAGCGACGGCTCCTTGGCGTTGTAGCTGCCCACGAAGCGGGCGTAGCGGCGCAGCTCGGCGGTGTACTCGTCCGGCGTCATCAGGCCGCCGCAATCCCAGCTCTCGTTGCCGATGCCCATCATGGCGACGCGGTAGGGTGCGGGGTGGCCGTTGGCGGCGCGCAGTTTGGCCAGCGTGGTGGGCTGGTCGGCGGTCATGTACTCCATCCAGTCCTGCGCCTCGGCCACGGTGCCGGAGCCGACGTTGAGCGAGATATAGGCCTCGGCGCCGACCTGCTTGGCGAAGTCCATGAACTCGTCGGTGCCGAACGCGTTGGAGTCGACCACGTTGCCCCAGGCCGTGTTGACGCGCGTGGTGCGGTGGGGACCGATGCCGTCGCGCCAGTGGTAGCTGTCGGCATAGCAGCCGCCAGGCCAGCGCACGTTCGGCACCTTGATCGCCTTAAGCGCTGCCACGACGTCGTTGCGGATGCCGCGCGTGTTGGGGATGGCGGAGTCCTTGCCCACCCAGATGCCGCCGTAGATGCCATGGCCGAGCTGTTCGGCAAACTGGCCGAAAAGGTGGCGATCGATGGTGGCGCCGGGCTTGCCGGCATCGACGGTGAGCCGGATCGCCCGGTCGGCGGCGTTCGCGGGCGCCGTGGCGGCGAAGGCGGTGGCCAGCGCGCACAGGCCGACGGTCATGAGATGACGCATGGGATGTCCCCTTGGGTAGGTCAGGTGGATGTTCTGGTGAGCAAATGCGGGATGCAGATGACGATAAAAGGTCCGGCGACGATTCCCTGATCCGGACCGGCTGCCGCCCGAACGGCTGAGCATGAAACAAAACACGGTGTGAGGGCCAGTTCCCGCCACCGCCGGCCCCGCGGCGACGCTGCGCGCTGCGCTTTATGGCTACGGCTGGGTAAGATGGGCGGCACAACCCGGGGTGCGGGGATGCATCGGGGGCAGGGGGCCGCATGAGGTCGTCGAATCGGACCAGCGCAGGGAGACTTCGGATGGTCGTGGCCGGTGCGACGTTTCCGGTGGGCGGTCCGCGGGCAGGGCGCGGGGATTCCGCCACGCACCTGACGCCCCATGGCGCGTAATCCACCAGCCATCGCGTGGCGGCGACGCCTGGGCGCGTTCGGCCTGGCCCTTGCCCTGCTTCTTTGCGGCACCCCGAGCCTGGCCGATGCGCCGGCGCCGGATTCGGCAACCTTGCTGGCGCAGGCAACGGCGATTCGCGCGAAGGATCACCCGCGCTTTCTGGAGATCCTGGACCAGCTTCACCGCCGCCAGCCGACGCTGTCGTCCAACCAGCAATGGCAGCTGCGTCTGCTGGATGGGTGGGAGGCGTTGTTCGAGGGACAGTACGCGAAGGCCGAGCCGCTGCTTCGCAAGGTCGTTGCCCACGGCGACCTGGATCAGCAAAGCCTGGCCAACGGCATGTTGCTCAACATGCTGGCCATCAAGCACCGCTATGACGAGGCCTTTGCGCTGGCCGAGCAGCTGTCGGCCGTGCTGCCGCGATTGCGCGACCGCCACGCCGCTTACGTGGTGCTGTCGCAACTGTCCCAGTTGATGGCGTCGGCCGAACAGGTGGAGCCGGCGGCCGACTATGCCCGGCAGATGGAGCGGCTCACCCCGCCCGGCGAGTCGCTTTGCCGACCCTATGTCTACATGTTCGGCGCCTTGAACGCCAAGGGCGACCTGCCGCCCACCGACCCGGCCTATCACAAGGCGATCGATACCTGTGTCGCGGCCGGCGAACCGATTTATGCCAATACAGTGCAGCTGGACCTTGCCCGGCGGCAGGCGGACGTGGGCCATGCCGGCGCGGCGCTGGCCTTGCTCAAGCGCATCGCGCCGGGCGTCATGGCGCAGAACTATCGCGCCCATGTCTACGTGCTTCAGAGCACGCTCGGTTATGCGTACTGGATCAGCGGCGACGCGGCGTCGGCCAAGCGGTGGGCGCTGGCAGCGCTGGCGACGGACGCGAAGGGCGATTTCGAAGGGCTGTCGGAAAATGTGTATCGGGTGCTCTACGAAGTGGAGAGCAAGGCCGGCGATTACCGCGCCGCGCTGGACTACTACCGGCACTACAAGGACGTGGAATTCCGCTCGGTCAACAACGCCCAGGCCATCGCGCTGGCCTACCACACCGTCCACCAGCAACTGGCGATCCACAAGCTGCAGGTGGCCGAGCTGGGCAAGCAGAACAGCCTGCTGGAACTGCAGCAGGCACTGGACCGCAAGGCGATGGAAACCAGCCGGCTTTATCTCGCCCTGCTGCTGGTCGTGCTTGCCTCGATCGGCTTCTGGCTGATTCGGCTCAAGCGCTCGCAGCTGCGCTTCAAGAAACTGGCGCGCCGCGACAGCCTCACCGGCATCCTCAACCACCAGCATTTTGTGTGGGAGGCCGAGCAGGCGCTGCGTTATGCCGAAAAGTCCTCGCGCCCTGTCTGCGTGGCGGTGATCGATCTGGACCACTTCAAGCGCATCAACGACACCTACGGGCATGCGGTGGGTGACGCCGTGCTGATCCGCATCACCGCCCTGTGCCGTGCCCATCTGCGCTCCATCGACGTGTTTGGACGGCTGGGCGGCGAGGAGTTTGGCCTGGTGCTGCCGGAGTGCTCGCTGGGCGATGCGATGGAGATCGTCGAGCGGATGCGCGCGGCCATCGCCACCACCCTGTTCGACGAACAGATTGTCGAAGGCGCCATATCGGCCAGCTTCGGACTGGCTTCCACCGACGGCAGCGGCTACGTGTTGCCGGCCCTGATGGCCAAGGCCGATGCCGCGCTGTACCGCGCCAAGCACCGCGGCCGGAATTGCGTCGAGACGCACCTCGACATCGAAAACCTCAGTCCGGCATGAAATACGGGCGCCGGCAAGGGCGGATCGATCGCGTCACCGCGTTGCAGTCCGGATGATTTCCACCGCCCACGCTCCCGGGTCCGACCGACGCACGGAGCAGGGCATCCTGCCGGCATCGGCATGCCGTTTTCGCGACGGCAGGTCGCGGCGAGGTGTCAGCGGGTGAGCTCCTGCACCAACCGCTCCACGAATACCCGCGTCTTGGCCGGCACCAGCCGGCCCGGCGGCAGCACCACGTGCACTGCTGCATCGAAGTCGAACCGCCAGCTCGGCAGCACCCGTACCAGCGTGCCCTCGGCAAGCTCCCTTGCCACAAGCCACGCCGGCGCAGGCATGATGCCCGCGCCACCCGTGCAAGCCACCAGCAGGCCTTCGTCATCGTCCGAAACGATCGGGCCGTCGATACGTTGTGCCACCGGTGCGCGGCCATCTGTCAGGCGCCAATCCGGCCAGAAACGCGCCTTGGGGAAAGTGAGGCAGGCATGCCCGGCCAGGTCCGCCGGCTG
>DATJCF010000320.1:0-1709 GCA_035514935.1 Rhodanobacter sp.
GCCGAGCAGGCGCGCGGCGAGCTGGCCGTATTCGGGTTCCTCGGCGGTCAGTGAGGCGGCGGTGCGGATCGACAGCTGGTCCAGCTCCTGCGTGGTGGCGCCGTCGTACAGGCCACCGATGGTCTTCAGCGCCACGCGCAGTGGATCGACGCCGTGCAGGCCTTCAGCGCTGCGCGTCACGGCGCGCACGATCTTGTTGACGTCGACGGCCTCCTGGCCACCGTTGCGTTTTGTCACATGCATCGACGCCGTGCTGTGCGGCGGGGTCAGGGTGAACGCGGTTTCGAGGAGGGCGACAGGGGGTTCGGCGGGCACGGTGGCGCGCTCGCGTCCGGCGGTATCGAGGGCTTGCATGGGCAGGTGGCTCCGGCATGGACATCAAACACCTGCTCCCGCGCGCAGGGCCTGAAGCGATGGATACCGGGGGAGCCGCGCGCGGCCCCGACAAAGGCCGCGCCACGACGTGTTTCCCCGCGGAAACCGTCACTACGCACCGGGACATGTTCGCCCCGATGTGCCGGCAGGTCTTCGGACTTGCGGACGAGGATCACGACGATCCACCTACTTGCCCCCGCTTCCCGGCCGCAAGAGGACCAGTGCATGTGGAGGTGTTCGTTTCCGCTTTACCGCTGCGGGGCAGTTCCGGATTTACACCGGATTCCCTTTTAAGCCCGGCCGATGTTGGGTCGGTCGGGCACCGACACACACAACATATCGGGTGCGTTGGGTATGGTCAACCCAATAACTTGTGTGCGTCCCAAAACCAGGCTTTTCGTGGGGCTGTCGTCATGGGGTGACGTGAGCGGGTGCCCGTGCGTGGGTTTCGCCCTGCGCAAGCTGCTTACAGCGCGTCGTGATCCATCTCGCCGGTGCGGATGCGGGTGACCTGGTCCAACTGGCTGACGAAGATCTTGCCATCGCCGATCTTGCCGGTACGGGCGGCCTGCTGGATAGCTTCCAGCACGCGATCGACCTGGTCGTCGGTCACCGCCACTTCAAGCTTGATTTTGGGCAGAAAATCGACCACGTATTCGGCGCCGCGATACAGCTCGGTGTGGCCTTTCTGGCGGCCGAAACCTTTCACCTCGGTAACGGTGACGCCCTGCACGCCGACTTCCGCCAGCGCCTCGCGTACGTCGTCCAGCTTGAACGGCTTGATGATGGCCACGACCAGCTTCATGGAATTTCCTCGGTATAGGGCACGCGCGGTGCATGGCGCCCATTCTGCCTTCGCACGCGGGCGCTGTCGCCTTGCGGGTGCTGTGTAGGACAATCCCTACACATTCTGGCGGAGCATCCCGATGGCGTACCCGAATTCCGTTCACCTAGTATCTACCTCGACGAGTGCGAGGCGCTGTCCATGATGGATAGGCAGGATATCGACCAGATTGCCCTGCGGCTTGTGTCGTTGGTACCGCCAGGACTGGCACAGGCGCATCAGGATTTGCGAGCCAACTTCCAGGATGTTCTGACGCAGGGATTGCGCCGCCTCGACCTGGTCACCCGCGAGGAATTCGACGTCCAGACCCAGGTTCTGGCGCGCACACGCGCGAAAATCGACGAACTCGAGCAACGCGTGGCCGAACTGGAGGCTGCCGTCGCCCACCGCGGGACACCGTAACACCAGCTCCCGGGAGCCGCCCCCGATCCGTCACCTCACCCCGAGAACGATCGGGGGCGGTTATTTATCAACGGATGGAGTCGCCCGG
>DATJCF010000321.1:0-24425 GCA_035514935.1 Rhodanobacter sp.
GAGCGCGATGCAGGCCAACGACTTCGGCATGGACGAGTGGATGACGCTCACCCGGCTGATCGGCGTCGAGCCCTACGTGACCGTCAATGCCGGGCTGGGCGACGCTCATTCGGCGGCGGACGAGGTGGAATACCTCAACGGCCCGGCGACCAGCGAATGGGGCGCCAGGCGCGCCGCCAACGGCCACCCCGAACCCTACGGCGTGCGCTACTGGAACATCGGCAACGAGCCGTACGGCTCGTGGCAGGTCGGCCGCACCACGCTCGACTACTTCATGCAGAAGCACAACCGCTTCGCGGCGGCGATGCGCGCGGTCGATCCCTCGATCATCCTGATCGGATCGGGCGCCATGCCCGACCAGCTCCATCCGCGCGAGGCCAAGGAGAACGCCTCGCTGGCCAGCATCCAGCACAGGTTCGGCACCGAGGAAGACTGGACCGGCGGCCTGCTGCGCAAGGCCTGGGGCAATTTCGACGGCCTCAGCGAGCACTGGTACGACCGCGCCGAACAGCGCCCCGACGCGCCACCCGCCGACGAGCTGCTGGAGTTCGCCCGCGCGCCGTCCAACCAGGTGCGCATGAAGGCCGAGGAATGGCGCATCTACCAGCAGCGCTTCCCGAAGATGAAGGCGGCGAACATCTTCCTGTCGATCGACGAGTACGCGTACATCGGTGCCAAGCCGAACCTGAAGCTGTCGCTGGCCTATTCGATGGTGATGCAGGAAATGCTGCGCCACTCCGATTTCCTGCGCATGGCCGCGTTCACCACCGGTTCCTCCACGATGGACATCACGCCCACCGCGTCCACCCTCAATGCCACGGGCATGGTGTTCAAGCTGTATGGCGAGCACTTCGGCGAAGGCATGATCCCGCTTGATCTCAGCGGCAACGCACCGCAGCCCGATCCGAAATACCCGGTGGGCTTCGATCACCCCAAGGTCAACGCGGGCAGCCCCACCTATCCGCTGGACATGGTCGCCGCGCTGACGCCGGACCGCCGCACGCTGACCATCGCCGTGGTCAACGCCACGCACAAGCCGCAGCCAGTATCGATCGCGATCGACGGCGCCCGCACCCGCGGCAAGGGCACGATGTGGCGCCTGACCGGCGCCAGTCTGACCGCGGAAAACAAGGTCGGTGCAGCGCCCGGCGTGACGATCAGGCAGTCGAGCGTGCCGGCGCTGGGTAACAAGCTGGTGGTGCCGGCCATCTCCGCCACAATCTACGAATTTCCGCTGGAGGGCGACCGATGATCGACCATGCCATTGGCGACACCCACTGCCGTGACTGGCACGCCGCGAGCGCGAACTCATCCGGAGGCATCAGGCGAGTGGTTGCCCTGGCCGGCGCGGCGCTGGTGTCGCTGGCGTTCTGGGGGACACCGGTACAGGCGCAGGCACTGAACAACAGCCCGCCGGCCGTGGCCGGGGCGAAGGCGGTGACGGTCGAGCACATCAAGGTGCACGGCGCGTCGCTGGAGGGAAACCTGGAGCACGAGTCCGCCGACCGCGATGTGCTGGTGGTGCTGCCGCCTGGCTACGCCAGCCATCCGGATCGCCACTATCCGGTGGTCTATGCGCTGCACGGCTATTCGATCGGCGCCGAGCAGTGGACCAAGGAAATCCACGTTCCGCAGACGATCGAAAACGCGTTCACCAAGGGCGCGCGCCCGATGATCGTGGTGCTGCCCGACTCGAAGACGGTCTTTGGCGGCTCGATGTATTCGGGCTCGCCCACCGTGGGCGATTTCGAGACCTTCATCCAGCATGACCTGGTCGCCTACATCGATGCCCACTACCGCACGCTGCCCGATCGCCTGAGCCGCGGCCTGGTCGGCCATTCGATGGGCGGCTACGGCGCCACGCGCATCGGCATGAAGCACGCCGACGTGTTCGGCGCGCTCTACATCATGAGCCCGTGCTGCCTGTCGCCGCGCACCGGCGACCAGCTCGACGCCAAGGCGCTGGCGTCGCTGGAATCGCTCAAGTCCGTCGCCGATGCCACCGACCTGCCGTTCATGGCGCGTGCCACGCTGGCCACCGCCGCGGCGTGGTCACCCGACCCGGCCAAGCCGCCGTTCTATTTCGACCTTCCCACCAAGAACGGTGAACTGCAGCCCGACGTGCTGGCCAAATGGACGGCCAATGCGCCGCTGGTTTTCATCGACCAGTACATCGGCAACCTGCGTCGCTATGGCGCGATCGCCATCGACGTGGGCGACCAGGACGGGCTGCGCTTCGACGCGCGCAAGCTGCACGAGGTGCTCGACAGCTACGGGATCAGGAACAGCTTCACCATCTATCCCGGCACCCACGTCAGCAACGTGGCCTTCCGCTTCCAGGATGAGGCGCTGCCGTTCTTCAGCAGGCACCTGAAGTTCGAGGCCACGCCGTAAGTGGCTTGAACAGGTGGGCGTCATGCCCGCCGGAGGCGACGCCTGGTGAGGCTCAGCTGATCCAGGCCAGCACGTCGTAGCAGGCGCCCATGGTGTGGTAGTCGGTCTTGCCGGCCGGGCTCTTCTCGTCGCTGTAGGACTGGTTGTCGCGGGTCAGGATGCGGTACCAGGCGCCGTAGCGATGGTCGACCATGTGCTGCCAGCTGTATTGCCACAGCTTCTGGTAGGCCTGCCAATAGCGCTCCTCGCCGGTGCGCGTGGCCAGCACGGCTGCTGCCGCCAGCGATTCGGCCTGCACCCAGTAGTACTTGTCGGTGTCGTAGAACGCGCCGTCGCGGTCGAGGCCGTAGACCATGCCGCCATGCTCATGATCCCAGGCCTGCGCGAACGCGTAGTCGAAAAGCTGCTGCGCCTTGGGCAGGTACCACGGTTCGGGCGCGTAGCTTTCCAGGATCAGCAGCAGCTTGGCCCATTCGGTCTGGTGGCCGGGCTGGAAACCCCACGGCTTGAAGATGTTGCTGCGGTCGTTGAAGTTGTAATCCCAATCCACCGACCAGTCGGGGCGGTAATGCTCCCAGACCAGTCCGCCAGTCAGCGCGGCCTGGCGTTGGATCATGTGCTCGGCCAGCAGCTTCGCACGTGCCAGGTAGCGCGGCTTGCCGGTGGCTGCATAGGCGGCCAGCCACGCCTCGCAGGCATGCATGTTGGCGTTCTGCCCGCGGTAGTCGCTGAGGTTCCAGTCCGCATCCGTCTCGTCGGCGTACAGGCCGTGGTCGGCATCCCAGAAGCGTCGCTCCATCAAATCCCAGGTTTCATCCAGCCAGCCTTCGGCCTCGACGATGCCGGCGTGGAACGCCTTGGCATAGGCCAGCGCCACGAAAGCCAGCCCGTAGCAATGCTGGCTGTCGTCGGTGACCACGCCATCGCGCAGCTCCCATGCGTAGCCGCCGGTTTGCGGGTTGCGATGCGCGTGCCGCAGATAGTCCAGGCCGTGCTGCAACGCCTGCTGGTACGCCGGATCGCCGAACGCCTTCCACGCCATCGCGTAGTCGTAGATGAAGCGCGTGCTGCTTACGAGATGCCGCCCGCCGCGATCGTAGATGCTGCCGTCGTCGCGGAAGTAATGAAAAAAACCGCCCGCCGGATCGATGCACCGCGGGTGATAGAAACGCATGATGCCAGCGGCATGCCCAAGCAGAAATTCGCGCGAGCGAAAATCGGGGAGCGCCTGGCGGGCAGTGCTTTCGCTGAGTGTCATGTATGTCTTCCCCACAAACCGGGCCGGTGGACGGGCACCGCGGCGCGCGACTGAGGGTTCACGCGGCGATGTCGTGGTAAGGTTACCAGAACATCGCCGCAAGGCGCACAGTTGCCGGAGAAACGCATGCGGAACCCGTCATTCCATCGCGCATCGCGCGTCGTTGGCTCCAGGTCGCGTCGCCTGCGCTGCCTGCTTTTCGGGCTGGCGCTGCTGACGTCGCTGTCCGCACTGGCCGCGCCCACGAAGGTCATCGTCTCCACCGATAACGGCAGGCTGGCCGGACGGCCGGACGGCAAGGGCGGCGCGGTGTTTCTCAGCATACCGTTCGCGGCCCCGCCGATCGGCACGCTGCGCTGGCGGGCGCCGCAGGACGTCGCGGCGTGGTCCGGCGTGCGCGATGCCACGCATGCACCATCGGCCTGCGCGCAAAACGATTACGGCTGGAACAAGGCTGACGCCATGCATTCCAGCGAGGACTGCCTCTATCTCAACCTCAACACGCCGAACCTGCACCCGTCGCAGCCGTTGCCGGTGCTGGTGTGGATCCACGGCGGGTCGAACCGGGCTGGCTCGGCGGCGGACATCGACCGGATCAAGCTGGCGCACGCGGGCATCGTGGTGGTCTCGGTGCAGTACCGGCTCGGCGTGCTCGGCTTCATTTCGCTGCCGGCGTTGTCGGCCGAGCAGGGCGGCCACTCGGGCAACTACGGCTTGATGGATCAGCTGGCGGCGCTGGAATGGGTGCAGCGCGAGATCGGTCGCTTCGGTGGCGATCCGCAGCGCGTCACCATCGCCGGTCAATCGGCCGGCGGCATGGACGTGGGCCTGCTGACGCTGGAAACACGCGGCCAGCAGCTGTTTGCCGGCGCATGGGCCACCGGCGGCACGCCCGGTTTCGGCCAGCCCGTGCGCAGCCTCGCGCAGAACGAGGCGCTGGGCACGCAGCTCGAACAGCGATTGCACCTGGGCAACCTGCCGCAACTGCGCCACGCTCCGCTGAAGGCGCTGCTGGCGGCCGACCTGCAACTGCACACCGACGCCATCACCGACGACAGCTATCTGTGGCTGCAGGCCGTGGTCGACGGAAAGCTCGTCACTGAGCCTCCGGCATCAAGTCTCGCCGACGTTCCCGCGTCAGCGATTCCCTATGTGCTCTCGACCAACCGCATCGAACTGCAGGTGCCCGGCGGCAGCTCGAAGATCGGCCGCCGGCTGCATCAGGTGTTTGGACAGCATTACGCCGCCGCCGCGCGACATTACGGCGTGGACGGGAAGGCAGGAGCCGTCGCCGATGCACCGAATCTCGGAACGCTGGTCGAGCGCATCGGCACCGATACCGATTTCCGCTGCGCGGGCAATCACGTGCTGGCGCATTACGCGGCGCACGGCGCGCGGGCGTGGCGGGCGCAGTTCTCCTTCGAGCCATCGCACCACAGCGCCGAGTTGCCCTACCTGTATGAGGGCACGCCATTGAACGCTGCGCGGCCGGCGGTGAGCCCGCAGGCCTACTTCATCAACTTCATCAAGACCGGCGATCCCAACGGTGCGGGCCTGCCGTCATGGCCGCGCTTCACGCCTGCCACAGGCGCCTATGTCGATATGGACGCCGCCGGCGTGCACGCCGGCACCCACCTGGGCGGGTCGATCTGCGATCTGTTCGACGGTGTATGACGTGGCTCAGTGGCAGCGCGCGGCCGGCTGCTCCCGTGCATGGAACAGCACGTTGTAGGCCAGCGTGCCCATCACCGCGTAACCGCGATCGTTCGGATGCAGGCCGGTGTCGCCGGCGCATACCTGGGCCATGCCTTCGGGCAAGGACGGCTGTTGCGCGGCCAGCGGCGAGGGTTGGTAAGCGCCGGCCAATGCGGGCGAGAAATCCACCACGCTGTCGAACACGCCCGCGTTGCGGATCCACTGGTTGACGCTCTGGCGCGTGGCTTCCGTGGCCGGTGAATACCAGCCTTCGGCGGTGAATCCGGCGAACGGCGGGATGGTGCCGCCATGGATGCGCAGGTGATGCGCGTGGGCGGCGTCGGCCAGCATACGCAAGCTGTCGATGATGTCGTGAGCGGCCGCGCCGCGCGGCTGGCCGGCCGCATCGATGCCACGGTTGAGGTCATTGGTACCCAGCAGCACGATCACGTCGGTCACCCCGGCGCGGTCGATCACGTCGCGCTCGAAACGCTTCAGCGCGGCCGGGCCGAACGGGAGCCAGGTCTGGTCGCTGGTCAATTCATTGCCGCTGATGCCGGTGTTGATCACGGCGGCGCCGGGTGATGCCGCGCGGTTTGCCAGCGTGGCCAGCACACCCGGCCAGGTCTTGTCGGGACCGCCGGCGTAAGCGCCATCGGTGATCGAATCGCCGAACGCCACGATGACGCGGGTGGGCTGTGCCGTTTCGACTTCCACGCCTTCGAGCACATAGATATGGGAAGTCGCATCCTTGTCCAGTGCCGCAAGCGGCGGCCGCGACGCCAGCGATGCCGCCCGCAGCGCGTTGCCCGCCACCACCGCCGTGGTGGTCGCGGTCTGGGCGGCGTGGTAATCGGCGATGGCGGTGTCGTCGTGGAAATAAAGGCTCACCACCAGGTTGGACAGCGCCGGCACGGGCAGCGCGGTCGGGTCGCTCAACGCCGTGGCACCGGCGGGAATGGTCAGCGAGGATTTGCCGTTGAAACGCAGCGCGTGGCTGCGCGCGGGATCGATGGCGGTGTGGTCGCCCGCCGCAGCGGCGGCCGGCGCCACGCTGGCCGCGGTGATGGTCAGCGGCGCCGAGCCGTACACATTCGACAACCGCACGCGCAGGCGCTGGCCGCCCACGCTGACCGGCACGGTTTGCCGCACCGTGGCATCGCGCAGATGGGGTGCGGCGTAAACGCCCTCGTGACCAGGCGAAGGCTGCATATGGGAAACCATTGCCTGGCCCCAGGTTTCCGCCCATGTGCCGGTGGCGGGAGCCGCTTGCGTGGCGGTGATGCCCAGCAGCAACAGCGCAAGGCCGCCTGGAAGTCCGATCCAGGGTCGGCTCGATCGACGTGCGGCATGGCCGAGGCGGGTGAGGTTCATGCGGTTTCTCCGGAGAGGGGCCGATACGCCAGGCGATGGAGTCGCGCCCATGCAGCGGCAGGCTTTTCCTGATCGCGATTTGCGGGTAACGTTATCACACGGGTTGGCGCACAGCGCGCCGGCAGCGGGGAAACAGGCCGCGTGGCGGCGTCAGCGTCGCCGTGCTTGCCGCCCACGGCGCGGATGGCGGAAGCTCCGCGTGGTATCGACACCGATTCTGCCCACCCATCGTTTTCCACCAAGGTAGCCGCGCCATGCCCCGTAGCAACGCCAGTACCCGTACCGCGCTGATCGTGATCAATGCCGTGTTCCTGATGTGGGGCTTGATGACGGTACTCAACGACATCCTGATTCCACACCTCAAGGGCCTCTTCACGCTCAATTATTTCGAGGTGATGCTGGTGCAGTTCACCTTCTTCGGGGCGTACTTCATCATGTCGGTGCCGTGCAGCGCGTTGCTGGCGCGCATCGGCTACCGCGCCACCATCATCACCGGCTTGCTGGTGACAGCGGTGGGCGCCGTGCTGTTTCTGCCGGCGGCCGCGGTGTCGTCGTATCCGCTGTTCCTGTTCGCGTTCTTCATCATGGCCAGCGGCATCACCGCGCTGCAGGTGGCGGCCAATCCTTACGTGAGCCTGCTGGGCGAGCCGCGGCTGGCGTCGAGCCGGCTGAACCTGGCGCAGATGTTCAACTCGGTGGGCACGGTGCTGGGGCCGTACATCATCGGTCCGTTGATCCTGTCCGGCGCCACGCTGGGGGCTGCCGCGCTGGCCGCGCTGCCGCAGGCGGAGCAACTCGCCTACCGGATGTCGCAGGCGCGGCTGGTTCAGGGGCCTTATCTGGTACTGACCATCGTGCTGGTGCTGCTGGCGCTGGCGATCTGGCTGTTCCGGTTGCCGCCGCTGGCGGCGAACGATGACGACGCGGCAGCCAGCGAGCACCGCTTCATGGACGCGCTGCGCCATCCGCGCGTGGCGCTGGGCGTGGTGGCGATCTTTGTCTACGTGGGTGCGGAAGTGTCGATCGGCAGCTTCCTGATCAACTTCATCGCCCGGCCGGACATCGGCAACATCAGCGAAGCCGCCGCCGCCCATTACGTGGCGTTGTACTGGGGTGGCGCCGTGGTGGGCCGTGCGGTGGGCTGGTTGCTGATGAAGGTGCTCGACCCGCGTACGCTGCTGGGCGTGTTCGCGCTGATTGCCGGGCTGCTGGTGATCGGCACCATGGCCTCGCAGGGCAATGTGGCGGTGTGGGCGGTGGTGTCGATCGGCCTGTTCAACTCGATCATGTTCCCCACCATCTTCACCCTGGGCATCGACAACATGGGTCCGCTGACCGGCCGCGCATCGGGGCTGATGATCATGGGCATCGTGGGTGGGGCCGTGCTGCCGATTGCGCAGGGCGCGCTGGCCGACCAGATCGGCATCCAGCATGCGTTCGTGATTCCGCTGCTGTGCTACGTCTACATCCTGTACTACGGCTTCAAGGGATCGCGCCTGGCATGAAGAGCATCCTCTGTTTCGGCGAGGCGCTGATCGATTTCCATGCCCAGCCGCCGGCCGATCCGTCGTCGCCGCCGGCTTACCTGCCGCATGCCGGCGGCGCGCCGGCCAACGTGGCGGTGGCGGTGGCGAAGCTGGGCGGGCACGCGGCGTTCGCCGGCATGCTGGGTGCCGATGCATTCGGCGACCTGCTGCTGCGCAGCCTGGCCGACGCGGGCGTGGACATGCGCTACGTGCAGCGCACCGACAAGGCGAATACCGCGCTGGCGTTCGTCTCACTGGATGCCAATGGCGAGCGCAGTTTCAGCTTCTATCGGCCACCGTCGGCCGACCTGCTGTTTCGCAGCCGTCACTTCGATGGGCGCGCATTCGCCGACGCGGCGATCTTCCACGTGTGCTCCAACAGCCTCACCGAGGAGGCGATCGCGGCGGTGACACTGGAAGGCATGGTGCGGGCTCGCCAGGCGGGCGCGCTGGTCAGCTTCGACATGAACCTGCGTCCGGCATTGTGGCCGGTGGGCGAAAAGCCCCACCCGCGATTGTGGGCAACGCTGGACGCCGCCGACCTGGTCAAGCTGAGCGTGGAGGAACTGGACTTCATGGCCGCCGAGACGGGCAGCCGCGAGGCCGTGTATCGACGCCTGTGGCAGGGCCACGCCCGTTGCCTGATCGTCACCGACGGCGCGGCCGCAATCCATTGGTTGACGCCCACCCACGCGGGTCGTTTCCAGCCGCATGCGGTGGCCGCCGTCGACACCACCGGCGCGGGCGATGCCTTCGTGGGCGGCTTGCTCTACAGCCTCGCCGATCATCAGGCGCAGTCCGCTTCGCTGGCCGAGCTGATGGCCGATGCGGACGCGCGCGACGCAGTGTTGGGTTTCGCCGCCGCCTGTGGCGCGCTGGCAGTCGGCCGGCGCGGTTCGTTCGGCGCCATGCCGACCATGGCCGAAGTGCGCCGCTTTCTCGACGACCACGGGGCCGCAGGTACCGCCGTTTCGTCGCACGCCGGGTAAACTGGACGCTCAGGAGGCTTCATGGCCAAGACCAAGCGTCGCACCTCGCAAACCGTCACCATCCTCGATGTAGCCAGCCGCGCGGGCGTTTCGCCGATGACCGCCTCGCGCGTGATGAACAACAATCCGCGCGTGGGCGAGGCGATGCGCGAACGCGTGCTGGCCGCCTCGTCCGAGCTCAACTACCGGCCCAATCTGGCGGGACGTTCACTGCGTTCGTCCAACGCAGCGCGCATCGGCCTGCTCTACAGCAACCCCAGCGCGGCCTATCTGAACCAGCTGATGATCGGCGTGCTGGAAGAGGGCAGCCTCAGCGGCGCGCAGATCCTGGTGGAAAAATGCAGCGGCATCCGCAGCCAGCGTGCGGCGATGCAGCGGTTGCTGGACACCGGCGTGGACGGCATCATCCTGCCGCCGCCGCTGTGCGATTCGCGCCAGACCAAACGCGAGCTGGACCTGGCCAACATCACCGTGGTGGCGGTGGCCACCGGCGCACCGGTGGCGGGCGTCAGTTCCGTGCGCATCGATGACTACCAGGGCGCCTGCGCGATGACCCAGCACCTGCTGGATCTGGGCCACACCACGATCGCGCTGATCAAGGGCGACCCCAAGCACACCCCCGCGGTGCTGCGTGCGCAGGGTTTCGTCGACACCATGGCGCGTGCGGGTCTCACCGTGCCGGCCGAGCACATCGTGCCGGGGCTGTTCACCTATCGCTCCGGCCTGGCGGCAGCCAGCACGCTGCTGAAGCTGAAAAACCGGCCTACCGCGATTCTTTCCAGCAACGACGACATGGCCGCCGCGGTGGTCGCGGTGGCCCACGGCATGGGCTTGCGCGTACCCGGCGACCTGTCCGTCACCGGCTTCGACGACACCCCCGTGGCCACCACCATCTGGCCCACCCTCACCACCATCCATCAGCCGGTGACGGCGATGGGCCGCACCGCCGTGCGCCTGATGCTGGATGAAATCCGCTGCAAGCGCAGCGGCAAACCCGAGGCCGGCAATCATCAGGTGATGAAGTACTCGCTGGTCAAACGCGAATCCTCGGCGCCACCGCCGCGCGACTGAAAACGTGCTGCCCTTCTCCCGCTTGCGGGACAAGGTGCCGACCCGCAGGCGCTGGATGGGGTGCGCTGTCCCTTCTCCCGCTCGCGGGAGAAGGTGCCGAAGGCGGAAGAGGGCGCTCTTGATCTACGTCTTCCCGCACGACGAAAAGCCCCCTTCAGCCCTCCGGGCAGCTTGAACTGATGCCATCCATGGCATCAGCCCTTCGGGCAGCACTGCTGCTCAAGATGGCAATCCTGCCATCTTGTCCCCGCGAGCGGGGGAAGCAAGCGTTTTAGCCTTACGGGTCGGCAGACGTGCCGCAAACGAAAAAACCCCTCAAGCGCGACCCTCAGAACTTCACCACCTCGACCCAATTCGCATCCTGGCCGACGGGATAACGGCCGTTGAGTTTCAGCGCGCCGCTGGCGGGATCGATGTCGAACACGGAGATGTGATCCGATTTCTCGCCCGAGCAGATCAGGTATTTGCCGTCGGGCGTGATGGCGAAGCCGCGCGGCTGCTTCTCGGTGGGGTAGGTGCCGACCAGGGTCAGGCCGCCGCTGGCCTTGTCGACCTTGAGCGCGCTCAGCACGCTGCTGGTGCGTTCGGAGGTGTAGAGGAACTGGCCATTCGGCGTGACGTGGATGTCGGCGGACCAGATGTCGTTGCTGGTGTCCGCGTGCGGTCGCTGTGCCGGCGTGGGGTTGCGCACGAAGCGCGGCGCGCCGGGTACCAGCGTGGTGTCGGCGGGCATGGCGCTGGTGATGGCCTGCCGGGTCAAGCGGCCGGTGGCCGGATCCAGCGCATAGGTGATCACCTTGTCCTGCAATTCGTCGAGCACGTAGACGTAGCGGTCGTCGGGCGAGAACGCGATATGGCGCGGACCCAGACCGGCCGGCACATCCAGCGCGGGCGGGTCGTTCGGGGTGACCTTGCCGGTATGCGCGTCGAAGCGGTACTGGAACACTTTCGCACCGCCGAGGGTCTGCGCGAACAGGTAGCGGTTGCTGTTGTCGATGTGCACCGAATGCGCGTTGCGGTCGGTCTTCAGCGTCTGCGCGGGTTGGCCGGCCAGCTTGCCGGCGTGGATCGGCGTTACCGTCACCACGTCGTCGTCGTAGGAGGAGGCGAACAGGTAGTTGCCGGTGCGGTCCAGCGAGATATAGGCCATCGGATGGCCCAGCGGCGATTGCGAGAGCTTCTTCAGGCCGCCGGTGGCCGGGTCGATGCCGAAGGTCTGCACCGCGTGGGTGGGCTTGTCCACGCTGGCGTACAGGTAGCGATGGTCGGGACTGACGGCCATCGCCGCCGCGTTGCCGCCCGCGGTCACGGTGGCGCCAGGGGTGAGCTTGCCGGTCTGCTCGGCCAGCTGGTAGGTCGAGATGGTGCCGTCGATGGCGTTGGAGACGTACACATAGGTGGTGGCATGCAGCGCCGGCAGGCCGAAGGCCAGCAGCAGGGCCGAGCCGCGCAGCAAGGTCGTGCGGAGGATGGGTGTCATGGTGTCGTCTCCAGAAGGGGTGACTTGTTGTGTCGGAACCAGTGGGTGAGGGTAGCGCAGGCATTCGCGCGAGTGCGGTTTGGCACTGCACTCGCGCGAGCTGGGTACGGCGTTCATTGCACCGGCACGTCGAAGATCACTTGCGGTGCAGGCTCCATGTGCAGCGTGTAGTGCCACCATTCCAGCGGGTAATTCCGAAAGCCTTCGCGCGCCATCGCATCGAACAACACGCGGCGGTTGGCCCGTTGCTGCGCCGTGATGCCGGCGGTATCGGTGTGCGCACGCGCGCCGAAGAAATCGAAATCGGTGCCCATGTCCAGCGCCGTGCAGGGGCCGTCGTCCGCGCAGCGCAGCAGGGTGAGGTCGACCGTGGCACCGCGGCTGTGCCCGGACACCGGGGCGATGTAGTCACCCAGCAGCTGCGATTTGTGCAGATCCGGATAATGCTGCGGCTTGGTGCGCAAATCCTCGAGGTCGTGCGCCCAGCGCACGAAGTGCGCCACCGCGCGGGCGGGGCGGTAGCAATCCCAGATCTTCAGGCGCAAATGCCGGGCACGCAGCTGGCGCTCCACCCGCGCCAGCGCATCGGCCACCGGCGCCAGCAGCAGGCATTTGGGCGCCAGATAGCCGCCCACCGGCGCGCCCACGAAATTGTCGCGACCGGCGTACTTGATGTCCTCGGCCATGTCCGGCACCCGCGTACGGATATCGACCAGCCCGGCGTCGGCAGCCGTGCGGATGGATCCACCGGTTGTGCCTGCGCTTGCGATACCGGCCAGCAGGCAGGCCAGCGTGAGCAGGATCATGGATACGCTTCGACGCATGGGGCGCTCCTTCTTCATGCCGCGTTGTGTCGCGGCTTCTCGTTCGCCTCGCCCGGGCTGTGTAGCATGCATGCAGCGGCCGGTCGAACATCGGCGAATGGTCCACGAGGGGACGCATGTGATCCAGACGGTCTGGCCCTACCTGGCGGTGATGCTGTTGGCCGCCGGCGTGTTTCCGGCGATCGAGCGACGCTTCGGCTGGAAACTGTTTTCGGTGCTGCCGCCGATCGTGCTGACTTATCTGCTGGTGACCGCGCTGGCGGTGTCGGGGCTGTGGCAGGTCAACGCGGAGATCCACGCGGCGCAATCGATGCTGGTGTCGCACCTGGTGCCGACGCTGCTGTTCCTGCTGATGATCAACTGCGACCTGCGCGCGATCTGGGCGCTGGGCCCGCGCGTGCTGGCGGTATTCGCCTGCACGTCGGTGAGCCTGTTCGTGGCCTTTCTCGCCACCTTCCTGATCTACCGCGGCTGGCTGCCGGGCGATGGCTGGCAACCGCTGGCGGCGCTCAGTGGCAGTTGGGTCGGCGGCACCGCCAACATGATCGCGGTGAAGCAGGCGATCGGCATGTCGGACGCGCTGCTGGCGATGTCGCTGCTGACCGACGCGCTGTGCTACTCGATGTGGGTGGTGGTGCTGTTTTCGGTGGCGCGGCTGGCGCCCGCGTTCAACCGCTGGACGCGGGCGAAATCCAGTGGCGATCTCGAAGTGGCAGCGGCGAAACCGACCGGGCCCACCACACCGGAAAGCGTGCTGCTGTGGCTGGGCATGGCCTTGCTGGCCGCCGCGCTGGCCGGCTGGCTGGCCACGAAACTGCCTGCCTCCAGCATGCTCGGCGCCACCACCTGGACGATCCTGCTGGCTACCGGCGCGGGCCTGGTGGCGGCGCACACGCCGCTGGCGCGCTACCCCGGCGCCGGCACGATTTCCGGTGCGTTGCTGATCGGCGTAGTGGCCGTGCTGGCCTCGCAAAGCAACTTCCACGGTATCGGCGCCGCGCCGCTGTACCTGATGTGCGGCGTCACCATCATCGCGATCCACGCGGTGCTGCTGGTGGGTTTCGCCAAGCTGTTCCGCTTCGACCTGTTCCTGTGCGGCATCGCCTCGCTGGCGCATATCGGCGGCGTGGCGGCCACGCCGATCCTGGCCGCCAGTTACGCGAAATCGCTGGTGCCGGTGGGAATCCTGCTGGCCTTGCTGGGTTATATCCTCGGTACCGGCTTCGGCATCGTGGTGGCACACCTGATGTCGATGATGGCGCTCGGTTGAACCTCGACAGGATCCGGATGATGCGATTGCCCTTTCTCGCCTCCCTGCTGACGCTGGCTTTCGTTGTCGCGCCCGCGCCCGCGCTGGCGGTGCCCGGTGTGGGCGAGGCGCAACTGACATCCGCATTCTGGATCGGCCTGCAGACGCAACCGGACCAGGTGATGCTGGATAGCGCGGCGATTGCGGCGCAGAACGCGAAGCTGCTGCAACTCGATCCGTCGATGCATGACTTGCGCACGCTGCCGCCCACGCTGGATCGCGCGCGGGTGATGGGCTGGATCAAGCCGCTGTCCACGCTGCCCACGCATCCGCTGTACGACGTCAATGGCAAGCCGGTACCGGCCTCTGCGCTGCAGGCGATAGCCGACAACGCGGCGCTGGAGGCGATCCCCGCGCGGCAGAAAACCCGCTATGGTCTGGTGGTGCGTCGCGCCGCGCTGCGCGGGTTTCCCACCGCGCTGCGGGTGTTCAGTGCCCGCGGCGACACCGACATCGACCGTTTCCAGGAAACCGCGGAATTCGCCGGCACGCCGGTGGTGATC
Source organism: Rhodanobacter sp. (assembly GCA_035514935.1). Classification (GTDB taxonomy): domain Bacteria; phylum Pseudomonadota; class Gammaproteobacteria; order Xanthomonadales; family Rhodanobacteraceae; genus Rhodanobacter. The sequence goes on from DATJCF010000321.1 coordinate 14,424, forward strand.
GCGCACACCAGCGCCGATGGCCAGTGGCTGTTCGTGGTCAGCCCGCGCTACGCAGCGTGGACCGAGAAAGAGAACGTGGCCGAAGGCAGCGCCACGCAGGTGTTCGGCTACGCCGACAAAACGCCGTACCGCGTGGTGACGGGCGCCAGCGTGCGCACCGTATTCACCCCCGAACAGCCGGCGCTGTCGCAACTGCAACTGGACATGGGCACGCGCGTGCCGCTGCTGACCGGCCTGCCGCCGGACCAGCCGGTGAACGGGCAGGCGCCGTCTACCTCGCACGTGCTTGAGCTGCCGCTGCGCGACGCCGACGGCAAACTGCAATTCGCGCCCGCGCTGCTGCAGAAAAATACCGATACCACCGCCGACTATCTGCCGCTGACCCGCGCCAACCTGATCCGCCAGGCGTTCAAGTTCCTGGGTGAACGCTATGGCTGGGGCCATGCCTACGACGGCCGCGACTGCAGTGGTTTCGCGGCAGACGTCTATCGCAGCATGGGCGTGCTGATGCCGCGCAACACCGGCAGACAGGCGATCAGCCCTGCACTGGCGCATCGCGTGTTCACCGACAAGGACAGTCACGCGGATCGCCTCGCGGCGGCGCATGCGCTGCAAGCGGGCGACCTGGTCTACATCCCCGGCCACGTGATGCTGGTGCTGGGTCAGTTCAACGGCCAGCCGTACGTGATCCACGACGTGGCCGGCGTGAGTTATCGCAAGGCCGATGGGAAACGGGTGCGGATCAAGCTCAACGCGGTTTCGGTGACGCCGCTGCTGCCGCTGCTGTTCAACGACAGGCAGACGTTCGTCGACCGCATGACCAGCATCGTGCGCATGCACCACTGACCCGTATCAGGCAGAAAGTTCGAGGACACGGATTCCCATGAAGGCACCACGATGAAGATCACCGCCATCCAGTTCGGCATGTTGCGAGTGCCGCTGACGACGCCGTTCAAGACCGCGTTGCGCACCGTCAACATGATCGAGGACATCGTGGTGATGGTGCACACCGACACGGGCAACGTCGGCTACGGCGAGGCGCCGCCCACGGCGGTGATCACTGGCGACACGCACGGCTCGATCATCGGCGCGATCCGCCACCACATCGCGCCGCACCTGATCGGCCAGGACATCGCCGACCTCAACCACCTCACCGACCTGATCCAGGGTGCGCTGGAGAAAAACACCAGCGCCAAGGCGGCGGTGGAAATCGCCGTCCACGACCTGTGGGGCCAACTCCACGGCGCGCCGCTGTACCAGCTGCTGGGAGGTGGCAACCCGGTGATCACCACCGACATCACCATCAGCGTCGACGGCATCGACAAGATGGTGGCCGATGCGATGGCGGCGGTGGAGCGTGGTTTCGCGTCGCTGAAGATCAAGGTGGGCAAGGACATCAGTGTCGACATCGACCGGGTCAAGGCGATCCATGCGGCGGTGGCAGGCCGCGCGCTGCTGCGGCTGGATGCCAACCAGGGATGGACGGCCAAACAGGCGGTGTACGCGCTGCAGACGCTGGAGGATGCGGGCATCAAGCTGGAGCTGATCGAGCAGCCGGTGCAGGCGCGCGACCTGGCCGGCATGCGTTACGTCACCGAGCGCGTACACACGCCGGTGATGGCCGACGAGAGCGTGTTCGGCCCGATGGAAGTGATCGAGCTGATCCGCCTGCGCGCGGCCGATATCGTCAACATCAAGCTGATGAAGGCCGGCGGTATCTCCAAAGCGGTGAAGATCGCCGACATCGCCGCCATGTACGGCGTGGAATGCATGATCGGCTGCATGCTCGAATCCAGCATCAGCGTGGCCGCGGCCGTGCACGTGGCGGTGGCCAAATCCAGCGCGATCACGCGGGTCGACCTGGACGGCCCGTCGCTGTGCCGGTTCGACCCGGTCGACGGCGGGGTCATCTTCAACGGCCCGAAGATTTCGATCGGCGACGCGCCCGGCCTGGGCATCCGCGAGATTCGTGGACTGGAAAGGATGGGCGACTGATGGGATCGTGGATCAGGAATATCGCCGGGCGCGAGAAACTTCTCGCCGCGGGGTCGTCGCAACTCCTGCGCATATTTTCCCCGCTGGTATTCGCGTTCGCCCTGATCGGTGCCGGCCATGCCGGCACGTCGGCTCTCCCCTGGCACGGTGCCCGCCAGATGGTCGTGGTGACCACCGTCGACTGGAACGCCAACCACGGCACCCTGCGTACGTTCGAACGCAAGGATGGTCGCTGGCAGCTGGTGAAAAGCGCCACGCCGGTGACCATCGGCGCGGCCGGCGCGGGCTGGGGCGTCGGCCTGCATCCGCCGCAGGACGCCGGCCCCACCAAGCGCGAGGGCGACAACCGCAGCCCGGCCGGCGTGTTCCGCATCGGCGAGGCTTTCGGCTATGCGGCGCATGCCGACACCGCGATGCCGTATCGCGCGCTCAGCGCCAGCGACTGGTGCGTCGATGTCAGTACCTCGCCGCACTACAACCGTATCGTCGACGCGAAGGTGGTGGGTGCCGTGGCGGTGAAAGGCGCCACCGAGCCGATGCGGCGCGACCTGCATTTCGATGGCGACCAGCGCTACCGCGAGGGCTTCGTGATCGAACACAACCCCGACGCCACGCCGCAGGCGGGCAGCTGCATTTTCGCCCACCTGTGGAAGTCGCCCACGGCGACCACCGCGGGCTGCACCGCGATGGCGCCGGCCACGATGCGATCCTTGCTGGCGTGGTTGAAGCCGCAGGACGATCCGGTGTTCGTGTTGCTGCCGCAGGCCGAGTACCGGCGCCTGCAGGTGCCGTGGCAGTTGCCCGCGCCAATCGCGCCATGAGTGCCGCCACTGGCGATGCAACAGCGAGGATGCCGATGTTCACCGATTCGAAACGGTATGCGGGCCCATCATTCGAAAGCTGTTCCGACACCGGCGATCACCCCGGCGAGCACCCGCCACAGGACCCATGACACGACCATGACCGACCAACCGAATCCTTCCGACGAGACGCTGCAGGACCATCTCCGCGCACTGCTGCCGCGGGTGGAGGCCCTGTACACCGACATCCACGCGCATCCGGAACTCTCCATGCAGGAAACCCGCACCGCAGGCCTGGCCGCCGACCACCTGCGCGCGGCCGGCTATGAAGTCACCACCGGCATCGGCAAGACCGGCGTGGTCGGCCTGTTGCGCAACGGCGACGGGCCGGTGGTGATGTTGCGCGCGGACATGGATGCGCTGCCGGTGCAGGAGGCGACCGGCGCGGCGTACGCCAGCAAGGTCACGGCGGTCGACCACGAAGGCAACACCGTGCCGGTGATGCACGCCTGCGGCCACGACATGCACGTCGCCTGGCTGGTCGGCGCCACCACCTTGATGGCGCAGCATCGCGACAGCTGGAAGGGCACGCTGATGGCGGTGTTCCAGCCGGCGGAGGAAACCGCCCAGGGCGCGCAGGCGATGATCGATGACGGCCTGTTCCAGCGTTTCCCGAAACCCGACGTGGTGCTGGGCCAGCACGTGATGGTGGGCCCGGCGGGCGCCATCGGCGGGCGCAAGGGCGTGATCACCTCGGCCGCCGACAGCTTGCAGATCCGCCTGTTCGGACGCGGCGCGCACGGTTCGATGCCGCAGGCCAGCATCGACCCGGTGGTGATGGCGGCATCGACGGTGCTGCGGCTGCAGACCATCGTGGCGCGCGAGCTGGCGCCGACCGAGGCGGCGGTGCTCACGATCGGCTCGCTGCAAGCCGGGACCAAGGAAAACGTGATTCCCGACGAGGCTGTCATCAAGCTCAACGTGCGCACCTTCGACGAGGGCGTGCGCAAGCGCGTGCTGGAGGCGATCACCCGCATCGTCAACGCCGAGGCCGCGGCCTCGGGTGCGCCGAAACCGCCGGAGATCACACCGCTGGACAGTTACTCGCTGGTGACCAACGACAACGACGCCACCACCAGGGTGGTCGATGCGTTCCGCAAGCACTTCCCGGCCGGGCGTATCCGCGAGACCGGGGCCACCTCGGCCAGCGAGGATTTCGGTTCGTTCGGCGCCGAGTGGAAGGTGCCCTCGGTATTCTGGTTCGTCGGCGGCACCGACCCGGACGTCTACGCGAAGGCGAAGGTCGGGAACCGGCTCAACGAAATCCCGACCAACCACAACCCGCGCTTCCTGCCGGTACTTCACCCGACCCTGGAGGTCGGCGTGGAAACGCTGATGGTGGCCGCCCGGGCGTGGTTGTCGGCAGCACGCTGATCCATGGAGCACGCGACCCTCGCCACCCAGGCCGTGCTGCCCATCCTGCTGCAGGTGCTGGATCTGGGTGGCACCTTCGTCTTTGCCATCAGCGGCGCGATGGTCGCGGTCAGGCACCGGCTCGACATCTTCGGCGTGCTGGTGCTGGCGTTCGCGGCGGGCAACGCCGGGGGTATCACGCGCGACCTGATGATCGGCGCGGTGCCACCGGCGGCAATCGCCGACCTGAAGTATGCGGGCGTGTCCGCGCTGGCCGGGTTGATCACCTTCTTCTGGTACCCGATGACGGACCGCCTGCGCCATGACGTGCGGTGGCTGGATGCGGTCGGGCTGGCGTTCTTCGCCGTAGCCGGCGCGCAGAAGGCGCTGGCCCACGGCATCGATCCGGTGATGGCGGCCCTGCTCGGCATGGTGACCGGCATCGGCGGCGGCATGCTGCGCGATATGCTGGTGTCCGGCATCCCCACCGTGCTGCGCGCCGACCTGTATGCGCTGGCGGCGCTGGCTGGCGCCGGCGTGGTGGTGAGCGCGCACCTGCTGCACCTCTCGCCGATGCTGGCCGCCGCGGCCGGCGGCGGCGTGTGCTTCGCGCTGCGTTTCATGGCGATCCGGCATGGCTGGCATCTGCCGACGTCCGGGCCGGCACCGCAAACCACGCACCGCGAGCGCGATCAGACTACTGACGAGGACTGACGTCAGCGGGCCGAGTCACGTAGCATGGCCCTTCATTCGCGCCGCGAAATCCCCGACACCGAGCGCGGCGACCGACGCGGCTTTGCCGGGAACGGGCGAATGCATGCGAAAATGACACGCGCCCCGCGGCCACGCACCGCGCGTGGCCACGATGAACTGGTGTATCAACGGGATGCGACCGAAATGCTGCTGATGATCGACAACTACGACAGCTTCACCTACAACCTCGTGCAGTACCTGGGCGAGCTGGGGCAGGAGGTGAAGGTGGTGCGCAACGATGCGCTGGACGTGGCTGGCATCCGTGCGTTGCGGCCCGGGCACATCATGATCTCGCCGGGGCCGGGCACGCCGGACGATGCGGGGGTGACGCTGGATCTGCTGCGCGGCCTGGCCGGCGAGATTCCGGTGTTCGGCGTATGCCTGGGACATCAGGCGATCGGGCAGGCGTTCGGCGGCAAGGTGATTCGTGCCAAGCAGATCATGCACGGCAAGATTTCGCCGGTGCGCCATCGCGGGCAGGGCGTGTTCGCGGGTCTTCCCGATCCGTTCGACGCCACGCGCTACCACTCGCTGGTGGTGGAGCAGTCGTCGCTGCCCGATTGCCTGGACGTCACCGCGTGGACGGAAAATGCGGACGGCTCGATCGACGAGATCATGGGCTTGCGCCACAAGACGCTGCCGATCGAAGGCGTGCAGTTCCACCCCGAGTCGATCCTGACCCAGCACGGCCACGATCTACTGCGCAATTTCCTCGGCCTGCCGCTGAAGCTGGCGGCATGAGCATGCCGGCCGAGGACATGGCGATCACGCCAGGCGAAGCGCTGCAGCGCACGATCGAACACCGCGAAATTTTCCACGACGAGATGATCTCGCTGATGCGCCAGATCATGCGCGGCGAGGTGAGCCCGCTGATGACGGCGGCGATCATCACCGGCCTGCGGGTGAAGAAGGAAACCATCGGCGAGATCACCGGCGCGGCGCGGGTGATGCGCGAGCTGTCGCTGAAGGTGCCGCTGGCAGGCACCGATGATCGTCACCTGCTGGACATCGTGGGCACCGGCGGCGACGGCGCGTCCAGCTTCAACATCTCCACCGCCTCGATGTTCGTGGCGGCGGCAGCCGGCGCGCGGGTGGCCAAGCACGGCGGGCGCAGCGTGTCGTCGAAATCCGGCAGCGCCGACGTGCTGGAGGCGCTGGGTGCGGTGATCGACCTGAATCCCGCGCAGGTCGCGCAATGCATGGCCGAGACCGACATCGGTTTCATGTTCGCGCCCAACCACCACCCGGCCATGAAAATCGTGGCGCCGGTGCGCAAGGAAATGGGCGTGCGCACGCTGTTCAACATCCTGGGCCCGCTGACCAATCCGGCCGGTGCGCCGAACATCCTGATGGGCGTGTTCCATCCCGACCTGGTCGGTATCCAGATCCGCGTGCTGCAGGCGCTGGGCGCGCAGCGGGCGCTGGTGGTGTGGGGCCGCGACGGCATGGACGAGATCTCGCTGGGCGCCTGCACGCTGGTGGGCGAACTGCGCGATGGCGTGGTGCGCGAATACGAAGTGGAACCGGAGGATTTCGGCCTGGCCATGGCCTCCAGCCGCAACCTCAAGGTGGAGGACGCACTGGAATCGAAGACCATGCTGTTGCAGGCATTGGCCGGTGAGCCGGGCGTACCGCATGACATCGTCTGCCTCAATGCCGGCGCGGCGCTGTACGCCGCCGGCGTGGCCGACGGCATCGGCGCCGGCATCGAGCGCGCCAGGGCCACGATCGCCAGCGGCGCCGCCCGTGCGAAAATGGACGCGTTCATCGCCACGACCCGCCGCCTTGCCGGTTTGTCCTAGCCGCGCCCCACCCGAATAGCGAGCACGCCATGACCGACATCCTCAACCGGATTCTCGCCCGCAAGCAGGAAGAAATCGCCGAGCGCAGCGCACAGCTGTCGGTGGCGGAACTGACGGCGCGCATCGCGGACCTGCCTGCCACGCGCGGCTTTGCCGCCGCAATGGAGGCCAAGATCGACGCCGGCCTGCCGGCGGTGATCGCCGAGGTGAAAAAGGCCAGCCCCAGCAAGGGCGTGATCCGCGCCAATTTCGATCCGGCCGCCATCGCACGCAGCTACGAAGCCGCCGGCGCCGCGTGCCTGTCCGTGCTGACCGACAAGGATTTCTTCCAGGGCAGCGAGGCGTTCCTGCAGCAGGCGCGCGCGAACTGCTCGCTGCCGCTGCTGCGCAAGGACTTCATCATCGATCCCTACCAGGTCCACGAGGCCCGCGCGATCGGCGCCGACTGCATCCTGCTGATCGTGTCCGCGCTGGATGACGACGTGTTGCTGGAGCTTTCGCTGCTGGCGTCCGAACTGGATCTGGACGTGTTGTGCGAAGTGCACGACGAGGACGAGCTGGAGCGCGCGCTGGCCTTGCCGGTGCCGCTGATCGGCGTCAACAACCGCAACCTGCGCACCTTCGAGACCTCGCTGGAAACCACGCTGTCGTTGCAGGCACTGATGGAGTACGACCGCATCATGGTGGCCGAGTCGGGCATCCACACGCCGGATGACGTGGCGCGTTTGCGCGAGGGCGGCGTGCAGGCCTTCCTGGTCGGCGAGGCGTTCATGCGGGCGGAAAACCCCGGCAGCGAATTGCAGCGGCTGTTCGCCACTGCCTGATCGCCATGTCCTCCGATGAAACTCCAGCTCCGGCACCGCCGCCGGACGCCGCCTCCGCGCGCGTGGTGCTGTTCGATTTCGATGGCGTGCTGATGCATGGCGATGCGTTCGCGCTGTTCGCGCGCGAACGTTATGCGCACTCGCTGGGCTGCAAATTGATGGCGCTGTTGTCCGCGCCGGGACTGATCCTGTTGCTGCCGTTTTCGCGCAACTGGCCGCTGCGCCTGCTGGCGCGGATTGCCTTGCTGGGCATGAGCGAGCGCACTTACCGGCGCAAGGCGGAGGCGTTTGCCGGCGTGCTGGTACGTCGCCCGCGCCAGTTCTGCCGGGACGGCGTGCGTGCGTTGCGGCAGCACCAGGCGGCCGGCGATCGGGTCATCGTGGTCACCGGCTGCGAGCACCACCTGGTCAGCAGCATACTGAGCCAGTTGGGCCTGACCGACATCGAAATCGTGGCCTCGCAGTTGCGGCCCAGCCCGATCGGCATGCGCCTGCTGCGCCACAACGTGGGCGCGCGCAAGGTGAAGTCGCTGGCGCAATACGGTGTCACTGCGTGGCAGCTGGCATACAGCGATTCGCTGCAGGACGCGCCGATGCTGAAACCGGCGGACGAAGCCGTGCTGGTCAACGGCACGCCGCGGTTGTGCAAGAAGGTGGAGAAGGCGCTGGGCCGCGCCGTGACCCGCGTCGCCTGGTATTGAATGAACTGAATGTGGGAGCGGCTGAAGCCGCTCCCACAATAAGCGTGCTCCGGTGAACCCTTCCGCGGGAGGCGCTCAGCGCGTGCCGCGCACCACAATGGTCTTGCCGGATACGTCGATCATCCGCTGCTCTTCCAGCTGCTTCAGCACACGCCCCACCATCTCGCGCGAGCAACCCACGATGCGGCTCACTTCCTGGCGCGAGATGCGGATCTGGGTGCCATCGGGATGGGTCATCGCATCGGGCTCCTGGCACAGGTCCAGCAGCGTGCGCGAGATGCGGTTGTTGACGTCCATGAACGCCATGCGGCTGACCTGGCGCGAGGTGCGCAGCAGCCGGTGGGTGAGCTGCGAGCCGATCGCGCAGAGAATCTTGGGGCATTCCTCGCGCAGCGGGCCTTCCATCAACTGGAACAGCCGCTCGTAGCTGACCTCGGCCATCTCGCAGGGCGTGCGCGTGCGCACCACCGATTCGCGCGCCGCCTGCGCCACGAACAGGCCCATCTCGCCGATGAACTGGCCGCGATTGATATAGGCCAGGATCAGTTCGCGACCCTGCTCATCTTCGGTGCAGACGGCCAGCGAACCCTCGACCACGTAATACAGCGTGTTGGCCGGGTCGCCGGGGCGGATGATCGCGGTCTTGCCCGGGTAGCGGCGGCGATGGCACAGCGCCAGGAAGCGCTCCATCGAGGCCGGATCGGGTGCGAAACCTAGTGGCGCCTGCGAGCTTTCGAAAGCTTGCTGAAGTTGATATTTGAGCTGGGCCAATTCAGTTTTCCCCTACTGGTAAATTCACGCGTCTGTCGCGGTGCCGTTTCCGTCCCCTGCCGCCAGCTAAACATTATGGCAAACAAGACCGTCTTGCGGAGGTTCTGTTTTACCGCCTTTTGCCCCATACTTCGCGGTCTTTCGGCGGCGCTGAGCCTGTGTCTGCCGATTGCGAGGGTCGCGTCAGGTTTCAGCCTGCGCTTCAATACGATTCAGCGGGGACCCTTGTCGCTAACCCGCCTCTACAGCTGACCGAACCTTTCGGTCACGGAGAGCCGCTTGTGAAACCACTTCCCCGCCTACGCCTGCAGGGTTTCAACAACCTGACCAAGGCGCTGAGCTTCAACATCTACGACATCTGCTACGCGGTGTCGGAGGAGCAGCGTGGCCGCTACATCGAGTATATCGATGAGCAGTACGACGCTGATCGCCTGACCCAGATTCTCACCGACGTGGCCGAGATCATCGGCGCCAACATCCTCAATATCGCACGCCAGGATTACGATCCGCAGGGCGCCTCGGTGACGATGCTGATCTCCGAAGAGCCGGTGGTGGAGAAGCTGGGCCGCGACTCGATCGCCGGCGCCGTCGTGGCGCACATGGACAAGAGCCACATCACCGTCCACACCTATCCGGAAACGCACCCGCACAACGGCATCGCCACCTTCCGCGCCGATATCGACGTGGCCACCTGCGGCGTGATTTCGCCGCTGAAGGCGTTGAACTACCTGATCGACAGCTTCGAGTCGGACATCGTGGTGTGCGACTACCGCGTGCGCGGCTTCACCCGCGACGTGAAGGGCAAGAAGCACTTCATCGACCACAAGATCAATTCGGTGCAGGACTACCTGGCCAAGCACATCCGCCAGAAGTACGAGATGTTCGACGTCAACGTGTACCAGGAAAACATGTTCCACACGAAGATGCACATCAAGGACTTCGA